>JANXVQ010000711.1 GCA_025351545.1 Spirosoma sp. | reverse complement strand
AACCAGACAAGGCATAAAAAAAGGCGGATGCTATATCTTTAAGGTATGGCATCCGCCTTTTTTTATGCCTTGTCTGGTTGATTATACTGCAAAACTTTCACCACAACCGCAGGTGCGGGTTGCGTTCGGGTTTTTAAATTGAAAGCCTTTACCATTCAAACCGTCTGAAAAATCAAGCTCAGTTCCGGCAAGATAAAGTAGACTTTTTCGGTCGATCAGAATCTTAATGCCCTTATCTTCAACAAGATGATCAGTTGGTTGCTGGGTCGCATCAAACTGAAGATCATACATTAGACCAGAACAACCTCCACCTTCAACGGCTACGCGAATGGCAGTATTTTCAGTCAGACCGTCTTTCTGACGTAGTTCAACAATTTTATTTTTGGCGATGTCCGAAACAGTAACCATAGTTGTAATCGAGTCAATTTTGGCGCATATCAATGCTATTCTCTATAACTTTCGGCCAAACGGAAAAGTTCTTTATCTGGATCGAGCAGGCTCTGGCTGTTCGTTTCGTTGGTTTAATTAAACAGCCGGAGCCTGTTCAGGTCATTTATGCTTACTAACGTCGAACACATCGGAATTGCCGTCCGCGATATAACCGTATCGAATGACTTATTTGCCAAATTGCTGAATGTTCAGCCCTACAAAGCTGAAATCGTGGCATCGGAAGGCGTAACAACGTCGTTCTTTAAAATAAATCCCGGCCAGGAAAATCAGACCAAAATCGAACTGCTCGAAGCCACTAACCCCGATAGCCCGATTGCAAAATTTCTGGAGAAAAAAGGGGAGGGTATTCATCATATTGCCTTTGCAGTAGATGATATTCTGGCTGAAATGGAACGGTTAAGAGCGGAAGGATTTACGGTGCTGAATGACGTTCCCAAACGTGGAGCTGATAATAAATTAGTGTGTTTCCTGCATCCGAAAGGTACAAATGGGGTACTTATTGAATTGTGCCAGGAAATAAAGGAATAACGAAGAATGGACAAACAGACAAACCAATTTTTACTGGGAATGCTGGCGCTATTAACGGCTGCCACGGCTCAAGCCCAACTACCCAGCAACGCGACCCGGTATACTCAACCCGGTGTTGATGTACAGAATTACGCGTTTTCGCTCACGCTAAGCGATTCAACGAATCAGATTCAGGGCGAAACGACCATCCGTTTCACGCGTGCCGACGACCGGCAAACGGTTTGGTTCGACTTGATTAGCCCCCGCGACTCCTCGCAGACAGGCATGCGGGTACGATCGGTAAGCTTGACCGATGGCAAAACGGCTCCATTCAGTCAACGCAATGACCGGGTATTTATCAACCTGTCTGCCGCGCCAAATCAGCCAACAGAAGTCGTTATCCGGTATAGTGGTACGCCTGCAAAAGGGCTGATTATTAGTAAAAATAAGTTTGGTGAGCGGACATTCTTCGGCGATAACTGGCCTAACAACGCTCGTAATTATTTGCCCGTTGTAGACCACCCATCCGACAAAGCAACCTGTTCATTCACCGTCAATGCGCCGGCCATTTACCGGGTTATTGCGAATGGTAAGTTTGTGAGCGAGAGTAATTTGCCAAATGGTAAAAAGCAGACGCGCTGGCAGGAAAATACGCCCATTCCAACAAAGGTGATGGTGATTGGTGCGGCCAAATTCGCCGTTGAAGAGGTTGGTTCCGTTGGCGGGGTGCCCGTACAAAGCTGGCTTTACCCAAACGATAGCCAGAAGGGCTTTATCGACTATCGTCCGGCGAAAGAGATTTTGCAGTATTTTATTGACAATATCGGGCCGTATTCTTACGAGAAACTTGCCAACGTCGAATCCACTACAATTTTTGGCGGGATGGAAAATGCCAGTTGTATTTTCTACAATGAGAAAGTGATCGTTGGCAAGAAAGACTCCGATGTGGAGGCTTTGCTGGCGCATGAAATTGCTCACCAGTGGTTTGGCAACTCCGCTACCGAAGCCGACTGGTCGCAACTATGGTTGAGCGAGGGTTTCGCTACCTATTTCTCTGCGCTCTATCTGGAACATGCTTACGGCAAAGACACGCTCAACGCCGTATTGAATCAGAATAAAAATCAGATTTTCCGGTATACGTCGCTGAAGCCCAAAGGCACTATTGTTGACTCAACGACAACGAATCTGATGGATTTGCTCAATCCAAATTCCTACCAGAAAGGCGGTTGGGTATTGCACATGCTGCGCCACGAACTCGGCGACGATATATTCTGGAAAGGCATCCGGGCTTACTACGAGAAATTCAGGAATGCCAACGCCCAAACCAGCGATTTACAGGCGGTAATGGAAAGCGTATCGGGCAAGAAGTTAGGGCAATTTTTCCAGCAATGGCTCCACCAGCCCGGCTACCCCGACATTGTTTGGGGATCCCGGTACGATGCCGCAAAAAAGGCGCTGGTCATTGATGTCCGGCAGGCACAGCGGACCGGCTCGTTTTTTGTGATACCGCTTACATTCAGTATTCATGGAAGCAATGGGCGCGAAGTTTCCCGTACCGCCCGCCTGACTATGACCGAGCAAACCCAAACATTCACCGTCCCATTGGCAACAAAACCAGCCTCGGTCATGATTGACCCCGACAATACCGTATTGATGCGTTCTTCACAGATGGCGAATTAAGCAAATAGCCAACTTAACTAATTATCTTGCATTCCAGCACGCTAACCGTCCCTTACCGCCACCAATCATGCTCAAGCGCGTTTCCATCCAGAACTTCAAGAGCCTAAAAGACGTCACGCTCGACCTTCAAAAAGTCAATTTGCTTATTGGGCCTAATAACTCCGGCAAGACGAATTTTTTGAAGGCGTTGGAGTATTTGAAGGTAAATTATCGAGCTTTTCCACAAAGACAGGATGTTGCACTGACGTTTAATCGCATGGGTAACTCTACTCAGATTTTTCTTGCTGATGATAATGAAGACTCAGTTCATATAGACGTAACTTATAATTTTTACTCAGAAGAATCGTCCTATAAGGTTTATAACTCTAGAGTAGAATTCTCAGGGAACGGCGTGGTTCCTAATATACAAGGACAGCGAGAGTTGGAGCAGTTGTTTTTAGGCGCTCAGATTTATAAACCTGACCCTAATAAGCTCATTCAACCCGGCCCTGTGGGTACCTTAGCTGAAACGGTAAACGTTGATGCCTCGAATCTGATCGGTTTTTTAGATAGAATGCTGGGTAATAAGTATAGAAAAAGTGTTTTTGATCGAATTCAAGCTGATTTGCGTACTTGCGTTCCTGAGTTTGATGAAGTTAGTCTGGATGATGCATCGCCTACGAAAGAGTTAAAAGAATTATTTCCTAGTAATTCCTTCAAGCGGCTTGGTCTAACTAATGGTAAACAAGGAATAACATACTGGGCTGATGAACTCTCAGAGGGAACCCTTTACTTTCTCGCTCTTCTTTGCATTATTAATCAACCTAATCCACCTAAACTTCTTCTTCTTGAAGAACCTGAAAAAGGGATTCACCCGCGCCGGATTCGGGAAGTGATGGATTTTATATTCCGGTTAGCTGAGGAAAAAGACGTGCAAATTATCATGACGACGCATAATGAGCACGTATTAGATGATTTTTCTACACGGCCAGAAGCTGTGTTTGTTTTTGATAAAGACGAAGAAGGGGCGACGTACGTCCGCAATCTGCAAACAGATATTATTGAACCGACCAATCGCCGTAATCGCGAGTTAGGACTTGATGAAATTGACCTGACAACTAACCTAAGTGAAAACTGGCTTTATGGACTATTAGGGGGAGTTCCGTCTATTCCATGAGTAAAACGCTAAGGTATACACTAGTTAGTGAAGGGTTTGCAGAATATAAATTCATTCCGGCTTATATGGAATGGGCAGCCAAAGAAACTGGAGATTTACAAGTTGTCAGAACCAATATTCAGATTGCCATAACGAAGAATCCAAGCCTGTCAAAAGTGTTGCAGGAAGCAGCAATTTTATGTGCTCGGTCATTTGCTGACGACAGAAATCCTTGTCATCTTTTCATCGCTGGTATCGACTTAGACGAACCAGATTTTACGGATGATTTGGAGTTACATGGCAAACGTCTTCGGGAATTGAAGGAGAGAATGGGTAAAGTATTTAAGCAATATGAAGCCCAAACGATTTTATACGTCCCTGTTCAGGCCATTGATTGCTGGGTATATTATGTTCAGCAGAATGCCACCGCGAATAGTTTAGAGTCTACCGGAAAAAATGAAACGAAAAGAAAGGTGTACGGCGAAAAAAATCCTGATCGGCAACGCATCGAAAAGGTAGTTCGTGAAGCGGCAGCACAAGCCGATTTCGCGAAACTCGCTAAACAATCCCGTAGTTTCAAACACTTTCATAACCAAGTTATCGCGTTTCTTACTCAGTACAGCAAAACTCAACAGCCATGAACTATTACAATTCAATCGTCGACACCATTGGCAATACGCCGTTGGTGAAGCTCAATAAGGTTACGAAGGGGATACGGGGCACAATTCTGGCTAAGGTTGAGTATTTCAATCCGGGTAACTCGGTGAAAGACCGAATTGCCGTCCGGATGATCGAGGATGCCGAAGCGCGAGGTTTACTCAAACCCGGCGGCACCATTATCGAAGGCACCAGCGGCAATACGGGCATGGGGCTTGCGCTGGCGGCTATCGGGAAAGGCTACAA
>JANXVQ010000752.1 GCA_025351545.1 Spirosoma sp. | reverse complement strand
AGTCGGCTTATTTTCGAGCGCTTTAAGGTCCTGGTATTTTTGGCGGGCTAAGGCTACGAATTCTTCCTCCGTAAAGGTCAGATCAAGTTTGGTATCCATAGGCTAAGATATGGATACAATACGACAATTTGAATTGCACCCCATTTTACCTACTTTTAACGCTAATACTTAATTTTTACTACAATGAAAAATATAGGTGCGAACCGAACAATGGCATTGACGCTGATGGGTGTATTAATAAGCTTAATGACTTGGGCACAGGGCGACAAAGCAAACCGGCCTAGCCCGCCAGCAATGGCCAGCGGAAAAATAGGCGGAGCAACTGTCACGATCAACTACGGCAGTCCGTCAGTGAAAGGCCGCCCCGTTTGGGAAGCTGGCAGTACGCTTGCGCCTTATGGCAAAGTATGGCGGTCTGGCGCCAACGAAGCAACTACTTTTGAAACCGATAAAGACATCACTGTCGAAGGAAAAACATTGCCTGCCGGGAAATACGGCTTTTTTACCATTCCCGGCGAAAAAGAGTGGATCGTTATTTTTAATAAGGTGTCCACCCAATGGGGTGCATTCAAATATGACCAGGCTCAGGATATACTCCGCACGACGGCAAAGCCTGTCAAATCTGCCCAGATGAATGAGCGATTAGTATATGATGTAACGGGTAAAGGCGTTGTTCTGAAATGGGAGCATATCGAATTACCAATTGCTATTAAATGAAAAAATTATTTTATTAATTGAATGCACGGCATCCAATTAATAAAACAGGCCCGATCATAGTTTTGAACTACGATCGGGCCTGTTTTATTGAAACAGAATACGGTAGAAGAGACTGAACTAGTTCAGTTTCAGCGCATCTTCAGCTCTATTAATGCCTGATTTTGTTGCCTCTACAGTATCATCAACCGCGTTGTTATAAACCGATTTTACCCGGTCCTGATTATGGGCTGATTTTGCTTCATTTTTATACTGGTCGAATTTATTTTCAGCCTGATCGGCATACTGATTCGCCTTTGTTTCTGCATTGCCAGCCAGACGGTCAATCTGCGATTTCACCTGCGCGACGCCTTCTTCCCACTGATCTTGCAAATCATTGACATTTTTGGTCAATTTATCACGGGTCTCTTTTCCGCTGCGGGGTGCTGTTAAATAACCGATGGCTAATCCTGCCAATATTCCTTTTAAAAAGCTCATGATCTTGTTTTGTTTTAAATTCGTTCTGGGTTTACGAATACTGTCTAAAAAACATGCCATATCAATCTGAATGTAGTTAAAAGGTTGATAGTCAAATTTATATGTCTAGAGAAATGCAAAATACAGCCGTTTTATAAATAATTATTGAGTAGTTTATTCCACAGGATAGGGGCTTTTGGTGGGCAAAACAAAAGGCCGCTCTGAGTGGAGCGGCCCGTTAAAGTTAAAAATCAGTATAAATGACTCGTTTACATTTGTCGCGTTTCAGCAAGTACTTCCCGAATATCATCAATGATTTTCCCCGCCAGATGGTCGGCTGTTGCGAGCGTATCTGACTCAGAATAAATACGAATAATTGGCTCGGTATTTGATTTTCGCAGGTGTACCCATTCTTTATCGAACTCAATCTTCACCCCGTCGATGGTGTTAATGGGGTTTTTTGCGTATTTAGCCTGAATCCGCTCCAGTACCGCATCTACGTTGATATCGGGCGTTAGCTCGATCTTGTTTTTGGATATATAGTAATTGGGATAAGTACGGCGCAGCATGGAGGCCGACTTGCCCGACTTAGTCAGATGCGTCAGAAAAAGAGCGATGCCCACCAATGCGTCGCGTCCGTAGTGCAGGTCGGGGTAAATAATACCGCCGTTGCCTTCTCCGCCAATAACGGCATCTTTTTCTTTCATCATTGCAACCACATTCACCTCGCCCACTGCCGACGCAAAATGTTGACCGCCATACTTTCGGGTTACATCGCGGAGGGCAACGGTACTTGACATATTGGAGATGGTATTCCCACCCTGGCCTTCCGGTTTATTTTTCAATACGTAATCAGCTACAGCCACCAACGTATATTCTTCGCCAAAAGTGGACCCATCTTCACAAATCAGCGCCAGGCGATCTACATCGGGATCGACGACAATACCAATATCGGCGTTGCCTTTCTCCATCTCTTTAATAATGTCGCGCAGGTTTTCGGGAAGTGGCTCAGGGTTATGAGCGAAATTGCCCGTTGGTTCGCAATGAAGTTTGGTAATATGCTCAACACCAAGAGCTTCCAGTAACATAGGTACGGCCAAACCACCGGTTGAGTTAACAGCATCGACAACGACCCGAAAATTTCGCGCAGCAATAGCATTGCGGTCAACTAAGGGGAGGGCTAGAATTAAGTCAATATGCTTCTGAAGCCAGGTAGAGTCGGTTCGATATTGGCCTAATTTACGTATTTCGGCAAATTCAAACGACTCGTTTTCGGCAATTTCGAGGACGTCTGCGCCATCTTGTGCCGAAATAAACTCACCCGTTTCATTAAGAAGTTTAAGGGCATTCCACTGAATTGGATTATGACTGGCAGTCAGAATTATGCCGCCCGATGCGTTCTCGCCCGTTACGGCCAGCTCGACAGTAGGCGTGGTAGAAAGCCCAAGATCAATGACATTCAGACCGATTCCCTGCAGCGTAGCGGCCACTAATTTTGACACCATCTCGCCCGACAATCGACCGTCGCGACCAATCACAACAGTTTGCCGTTCGGGGTTACGCTGTCGAAGCCATTGGCCAAAAGCAGCTGTAAATTTGACCACGTCTAAAGGCGTCAGTCCGTTTCCGCTGCGTCCTCCAATCGTCCCTCGAATCCCGGAAATAGACTTGATTAATGCCACGTTGTGGGTTTGGTAAGTAGAAGTTAATAAGTGTGCAAAGATAGTCGATAAGCAATAGTAGACGATTCTAAAGTTCTACCGGCTACTAACTATTGCTTCAGGCAAACATCAACTCCGAGCGAAGGTTTGAATTGGCATGGCCCAAAAATGTACCACTAATAGGTGCTGCTAACTCGGGCTTGGCGGTCGATGTCAGGAAAATATGTCGGTTCACAACCAGAGAACCTTCGGTAGGATCGAACCCGCGCCAGCCTGCACCGGGCAAATAAACCTCTGCCCAGGCATGAAGCTGGTGTTCCTGTTGTGGGTTGCCAAATAAATAACCACTTACAAACCGCGCTGCCAGACCCACACTTCGGCAGGCGGCCATAAATAATGTTGTATAATCCCGGCACGAGCCCTTATGCAATATTAAGGTTTGTTCGGGAGGGAAAGGTGCCCCCAGTTCACGGATTTCGTAGGTGAACTGCCGAATGGCCTGGTTCAGTCCAATTAGAAAAGCCGTTGTTTTCCAGCCTGCTTCAGCGGCCAATTGCCTGGCCCAACTCTCAACGCGCTCAGACACGCCAACTTGTTCCAGATAAGGTTGGAGTAATTCTTCTATGGGTTTGGGGTATCGAAAAGGCACCCGTTTGGTGTCGAAAGGAAAGAGCACAAAGTCGAATGAATTAAACTCATCGGACTGAAGTTCTATCTCAACATTTACGCGTAAGTAGGTAGTAGGACGATTAAAATAAACCAATTGCTGGACATTTCCCTCCACATCGATATTGCGCACAAGCCGGGCCGGCTTTGGATCAATCTGCAGCTCATACTTCAGCAATCGCTGATACGGATAAGCCCGTGGATAGAGGTAAAGTGTTTGTGGACCAAGAGCAACGGGAATATCGTATGTATATTCGGATTCATGCCGAACGTGAAGATGCATAGGTTGATAACCGGATTGCCGGTGCGATTATGACAGAGAAACCAGCAGAAAATCTGATTTCTCACTTGCTTGTAGAACGCACTTTCTCGAAAATTGGGTCCATCCAGTAGGTCGGCACCTTACGAACCGAATTGCCCAGCAAGGCGCTCCACTGGTGGGATATTTCGTCCATATCTTCTTTTTCCAGCCGGTACTCAGTCATGTGAAAACTATCTTTAGGATAGATCACCACATCTAATGGATAATCAACATCATTGGCACTTACACGGGTAGCATCGAAGGCCAGAAAGCCAATTTTCAGAGCGTCTGCCATGCTGGATTCATAGGATAAGTTTCTGAATAACAGTGGTTTGCCGTATCCTGAATTGCCTATTATTTTGAACGGTGACCCTTGGTCAACTTCAACCCAGTTTCCCTCTGGATAGAGCATAAACAGTTTGTGTTCTTCGTCATCTTCCAACTGCCCGCCCACGATGGCATTCAGGTTGAAATTCAACCCACTGGCCACAATAGAGGTTTTATCCTCCAGAGCAACCCGCTTTACCTGCTCACCAAATGCATTGACGGCTTTATACAGTTTGTTGAACGAACGATCCTGTTCGGCCAGCACTTCCTTAAAATAAGTGATGGCTTTATCGCGAACAGAACGCAAGCCCGATGTCATGATAAACAGCGAGTGATTCTCGACTTCATGAACCGAAATTTTACGGTTCGACGATACTTCAGAGCCCGAGGTCAGTCGTCTGTCGGCGATGGCAACCAGGCCCGACGCAACTTTAATTCCTAAACAATACGTCATTCTATACAGTGGGAAAACACGCAGTAAACCCAACAAATATACTGGTTGCCCTCGTTTTTGTTCGATTCCGCTACCTGTTTTCTCAAAAAAGCTACCAGGTTCTGCCGAATCCTCATAAATTAGTTGGGATTACTTAATACGAAAGTTTCATGTCTACCCAGAACATAACGCTTTTACCTGCAATTGTTTGCTACTAATTTCATCCGGTTTACAAGCGTAGGCAGACCGCTAAAACTGATTTGCGAAATTTATTCAGACAAGCAGAATTTGGCTCTAAAAGAACCCAATTAAGTTGATTATTATCGTATACAGTAGATAGTTTTTCGGGAGCTAATGGTTTGTTTTTGGTAAACGATTGTGTTACTTTGGCAATCAGAAGGTGTTTATTCCCTTTGCCCATTTTGCAATGAACTTTGACGACGAAGACGACGATAGCTTCATGGATTGGGATGGTTTCGATGAGGACTATGACCCGGAAGAAGCCCGTGCTGAGATGGAGTCCGAAAACCGGCGCATCAAAAATCTGCCGATTCTGCGGAAGGCTAACGAATTGATGGAGTTGACGCAGGCCATTGTCGAAACTATCAACAAGGAAGATGATGTGCTCATGATGCACGAGCAGATGCTGGCCAACGCTATGATGCTGGCACCTAAAATTGTTGGCGCAGAGGGTGGCGACCTGTATACATTGCGAATGGAAAATGCAGTTATCATTAAGATGCATGCTCGCGAACTCCTGGCTCAAACTTCGTACTGTAAAGCTGAAAAACTGGCCCAAACAGCTTATCTCAACGTACTGCGTGAGGAAATTGAGCAGTTTCGACTGCTCTTTGTCGAATGGGTAAATAGTTTCGATAAGGACAATGATGCCCCCGACGACTGGGGTCTGTTTTATTAAATTCTGTGCAGGCAGGACTGAGAAGAAGCCCCCCATTAACAGAAAAGCCAGTGGCGAAAGGCCATATTATATCGTATTTGAATAGCCTCTTGCCACTGGTTCCGGACGACCGGAATAAGTGGCCAACACGTTCATTAATTCATATCGGCCAACCAGTTGCACTAGCCGGTAAGTAACAACCAGTTGGGTTTAATTCCTGGTGAGCTACCTTTGTGCGTTCGGACAAAGGATTCAATTATGAAAAATAGTTTACAGCTTCTTTTTTTTTGTTTTTTACATAATAACAAAGTCGGCCTTCTTGGTGCGTGCATATTTATTGGGTTATCGGCTCCCGCTTGGGCAACTGGCACAACACCCACCCATGCCCCAACGGTACTCACAGTATCGGTGAGTGCGACTCCGATTTGCGCAGGAGCCAAAACAGATTTAACCGCATCGGGTTGTCCTGCTAATGGATCTATTCATTGGGCAACTAAGCAAACAGGAGCAACCATTACGGTTTCACCCCAGCAAACCACAACATATACCGCCATTTGCGACGTAACCACTACCTCGGTCGTAACTACAACAGCCATCAGTAGTACGGCTACCAGTAGCTCAGCCACCAGCACAACTAGTCTGATAACAACTGTTACAACAACTACAGCGTCGGGAACTGTTCAGGTGTATCCGCCCATTGTGCTTTCCCCAACATCCTTATCTACATTGTGCAATGGTAGCAAAGACGGCCAGGTTACAATTAATGCTACTGGTGGCACGGGCGCTCTTCAGTATCAATTCAACGGGCAGGACTTTCAAACAAAGAACAACACGTTTGGAAATCTAACGGGAGGAGTCTATCCCGTTGGGGTGAAAGATGCGGTGGGTTGCATAGTTCAAACTACGGTTGTGGTGACCCAACCTCAGGCGCTGTCAGTGAGTATAGGGCCGGTAAGTACCAAATGTGTGGGCGGTTCAGACGGGGCATTTCTGGCCATAGCCTCGGGCGGTGTAGGCGACTATCGGTTTATTCTCAATAACGGTACTCCTCAGACAAGTGGCGTATTTCTCAATCTGAAAGCCGATACAGCGTACTCTCTTACGGTTGCAGATAAGAATATTTGTGTATTATACAGAACGGTAATCGTTCCTCAGCCAACTCCATTCAACATTAAACTGACTATGAAACCGGCCTTATGTGCTGGCTCGGCCGATGGCAGTGTGACGGTAGCGGCTACTGGCGGCACTGGCACATATCAGTACCAGATGGGAACGGGTGCTTTTCAGACCGGTGCTCAGTTTACAGGCCTGGCTGCTAATACGTACAACGTAACAGTTCAGGACGGCAATGGGTGTCAGGGTAAGCAAACGGTGGCAGTTGCACAGCCTGTACCACTTCAATTGACTGCTGCTGCCGGGCCGGTCAATTGTTTCGGACCTACCAGTGGATCTATCATGATTACACCAACTGGTGGTACCGGCACTGTAAATTATCAGCTTACAACGGGCAAAACGCCCCAAACCAGCAATGTGTTTACGGGTGTTGTCGTGGGCAATTATACCGTTGTCGGGACGGATGCCAACGGCTGTACAAGTCTTGTGTCGGTAGCGGTAGGTCAATCTGAAATATTGAAAATTCAGGCGGTTTCCATTGCGGCCACCTGTTGCATCTGTCCCACCGGAGCTGTTAAATTAACCAGTACTGGAGGCACCGGTACAACCCGGCAATATCAACTTATCGGGCAAGCCTATCAGCCTGACAGTCGGATCAGTGGTCTTCGGCCAAATACATACCGCTTTCGTGTGACTGATGAAGTTGGTTGTGCCGACTCCATTGTTGCCGTCGTAACCGATGGTGCTGCGCTAACCCTGTCGGTGGGTAAAATTACAAATGTTAGCTGCACTGGAGGGCAGAATGGCGAAGCAACCGTTCAGGTAGCTGGCGGCACGAAACCATTTGCTTATTACTGGGCAACTGAACGCCGGGACACGCTTAAACCCTTCGTAGCTACCCAGGCCGCTCTCTCTGAAGGTACTTATACGGTGAGCGTTGTCGACAGTAATCGCTGTTCGACAACAACAGTATTTGTGACTCTAAAAGCACAGTACCCTGTACCGTTTAAACCGGCCATCACCCAAACGGGGAGTAGCACGTTGTTAGTTGTTGATCTGCCAACGGGTATTCAGTGGTACGTTCGCACGGGCAGCGACCCCGGTAAGCCAGTGCCAAATGCGACCGATCTGGCGTTAGTACCGTTTCAGAGTGGCCAATATTACGTGATTAGTACGGTTAACGGTTGCGCATCGCCCCCATCAGACGTCATCAACTTTGTGCTGACTGCTTTTGAAGACGCTTCTTCGCTATCTGTGAAAGTAGTGCCCAATCCTATTATAGACCGATTGAGAGTAGAAGTCGAACAGGCCGAGCGATCTGTGGTTACGGTTCAGTTGCTGGATGGATCGGGCCGGGCGGTTATGGCTGGGCAGATTCCGGCCTTTACGGGAAAGAAACAAGCCGAATGGCCACTGTCGGGCGTGGCGACAGGTGCTTATTTGTTGAAAGTCAATGCCGATACGCGCCAATCAATTCTAAGAGTACTGGTGGAATAAAATTTTGGTGTTCGGTTTACGAGAATAGATCAATTGCCGTAAACCGAACACCAAAATAATACCCTTACAGCCGCTCGTCAAACAACTTCAGAATCCGTTTGTATTCATCCATCCAACTTGTTGGCTCCACAAAGCCGTGATCTTCAACAGGGTAGGGAGCTAATTCCCAGTTTTCTTTTTTGAGTTCGATGAGCCGTTGCGCCAGCCGAACAGCGTCCTGAAAATGCACATTCACATCCACCATACCGTGGCAAATAAGGAGGTAACCTGTCAACCCCTCGGCAAAATTGATTGGTGATGAACGACGGTAGGAAAGCGAATCACTTTGTGGTTCGTTCAGGATGTTGGCCGTGTAAGGATGGTTATAGGCCGCCCAATCGGTCACGGGCCGCAGAGCCGCCCCGGCTTTAAACACATCTGGCGTGGTAAACATGGCCATCAGGGTAATAAAACCGCCATACGAGCCGCCGTAAATGCCAATGCGCTTTGCATCGACGCCCTGTGTCTGAACAAGCCATTTGGCCGCATCGACGTGGTCGTCTAAATCCTTGCCGCCCATGAACC
>JANXVQ010000750.1 GCA_025351545.1 Spirosoma sp. | reverse complement strand
TCCAAAATGACCCAAAACCCATTCCTGTCGCCGTACACGACACCGCATCAAACCGCCCCGTTTGACAAGATTAAAAACGCCGATTATCTGCCCGCGCTCAAAGAAGGGCTGACTCAGGGACGTAAAGATGTCGATGTAATTGTTAACAATCCGGCTAAACCAACGTTCGATAACACCATCGTCGCGCTCGAACACGCGGGCGATTTATTGGGTAAAGTGACATCGGTTCTGTTTAATCTGAACAGTGCCGAAACGACGCCTGAACTTCAGAAAATAGTGAAAGAAGTGTCGCCAATGTTAAGTGAATATGGCAACGACATTACACTGAACGAGAAATTATTTGCGCGGGTAAAAGCTGTGTATGACCAGCGTGCCAGCCTGAAACTAGATCCGGAAAGTGCCATGTTGCTCGAAAAGGCTTACAAGCGGTTTACCCGTAATGGCGCTAATCTGGACGCAAAGGGTAAGGAACGTCTCCGTGCTATCGACAAAGATCTTTCGCAATTATCACTGCAATTTGGGGAAAATGTCCTGAACGAAACCAACGAATACACGATGGTTGTAACGGAGGAGAAAGACCTCGCCGGTTTGCCCGATTTTGCCCGTGAAGCCGCTAAAAGTACGGCCAAACAGAAGGGCAAGGAGGGTTGGGTGTTTACCCTGCAAGCGCCAAGCTACGGCCCATTTATGCAGTATGCCGATAATCGGGAGTTGCGAAAAAAGCTGTTCATGGCTTTCAACGGGCGGGGCTTTCACGGCGATAAAAACGATAATACAGCCAGTATCAACAAAATTGTAAACCTGCGCTACGAACGGGCTAATCTGCTGGGCTATAAAACCCACGCCGATTTTGTTCTGGAAGAAAGCATGGCGGGATCAAAAGGTAAAGTGCAGAGTTTTCTGGACGAACTCGTCACCTATGCCCGTCCAGCCGCTGAACGCCAACTACTTGAACTAACAAATTATGCCAAAGCCCACGGCTTTTCAGAGGATAAACTGCAAAGCTGGGACAGTAGCTACTATGCCGAGAAGCTTAAGAAGGAGAAATATGATCTCGATGACGAAATACTGAAGCCATACTTCAAACTGGAAAACGTTCTGAATGGCGTATTTACGGTGGCTAACAAATTGTATGGCATCACCTTTAAAGAGCGCACCGATATTCCGGTATACAACCCAGAGGTAAAAACCTTTGATGTTTTTGATAAGGATGGTAAGTTTCTGGCCGTTTTTTATGGTGATTATTTTCCTCGGGCTGGCAAGCGCAGCGGAGCCTGGATGAATGATATTCAAGGTCAGAAAATTGAGAACGGCGAAAATATCCGTCCGCATATTATCAATGTCTGCAACTTTACCCGACCCACCGACACTAAGCCCTCGCTACTGACCTTTTATGAAGTAACGACACTTTTTCATGAGTTTGGGCATGGGCTACATGGCATGCTGGCCAACGGAAAATATGAAAGTCTAAGTGGCACGAGTGTTCCCCGCGATTTTGTCGAGTTGCCTTCGCAGGTGATGGAAAACTGGTGCTACGATCCTGAAGCACTCAAAATTTTCGCGAAGCATTACCAAACAGGCGAGGTAATCCCGAATGAACTGATTGAAAAAATCCGCGCCAGCCAGAATTTCATGGCGGGTATGGCTAACCTGCGGCAATTGCGCCTGGGATTGGTGGATATGTATTACCACGGTCAGAAACCAACCGGAGAAACCATCTCGCAAGTCGAAAGCCGGGTAGATTCGGTAGCGAACCTGTTTCCACATGTTGATGGAATCGCTGTTAGTCCGGCCTTCTCGCACATTTTTGCGGGTGGTTATTCGGCGGGTTATTATAGCTATAAATGGAGCGAAGTTCTGGACGCCGACGCCTTCGAGTTTTTCAAAGAAAAAGGTGGACTGGAAAATAAATCAGCCGCCGACAGTTTCCGTAAAAACGTGCTGGAAAAAGGCGGCAGCGAAAAGCCGATGGAACTCTATAAGAAATTCCGGGGTCGCGAGCCATCGCCCAAAGCGATGTTACGACGAAGCGGATTGATTTTGTAATGAACCAACAGGGGCGGCAATAATTGGCCGCCCCTGTTGGTTATGATGTTTTTTGTGTGTAAGAATACTGATACAATATTTACAAATTGCCGGTAATGTGTTTTATGGCGTATGATAAATTAGGGAGCTTCGCCTTAGCCAATCCATTCTCCATCCAATACAGGCATTCAAAAGGTTATTGGTTAATTGCTTAGTGTGAAGGTAATTGCCATAACATCCCCATCTATAGACCGGTCCTCAATGATCATGCCTGAGTCTTCATCAAATAGCCGATCGCCTACCTGAGGTAAGATGCCAAACGTATTATGATATTTCTGTATACTGTTAAAGCAAGTAGCAAGCCGCACCATGCATGTATCGGCTACAATAGGGTCTTCATACCAGTTATCAACTCTAGCTAATTTCCTGACTTCCTGAAGTTGCTTTTCAGAAAATAAAAATTGAATTTCCCACCCTTTAATTACCCAGTCCTGACCTTTTATTGCCCAGTCCTGGTGTTTAATTGTTTCTACTATAGATTTCATACTAGGTTTTAAAAGTCTCAAGAGTAAGGTACGGTGGCGCTATACTTTCAAGATAGGTGATATTATATTATACTATACTAGTTTAGCATAGTTGTTTTAAGTAGCGAATGGGGAGGGTTTCACAATCAGCCTATTAATAAAAATAGTTTTGCGTCGATTCAAGATCAAGAAGAAAACCTGCTGAATCCAATAAATATATGTATAAATTACAAGTTAAGCAAATGATTATTTTGTGTACTAATACGTCCCGTTAGAAAGAACAAAAGATTTCTCTGTGCGCAAAAAATAAAAACCAGTTTTAAATTTACTAATTGTGGGCCTCTGGCTGTAAGGAGAGCATAATTCCACCGCTCAAACTGAAAGGGAAGCACAAGTGCATCTGCATAAAATAATTTCGTCTGGCAGGATTTTCGTCGGATAATTATATATCGTACCCAGGGACGAGATGCACATATTGATATATTTAATGCCGTTGATATCGATCTTCCGATTGACAAGCGACTGCAATGGATGTGTGAAGTCTGCTTTGCTCAACAGCACAGTAAACAAAGCGGGCTTAAATTACTGTCCGGTTTACTGTATAAAGCTCAAATTCCTAAGGCTACCTAACCGGGTGAATCAGCGGTTTGGCAAGGTATTTATAGAAGACGTGTTGCTGCGGTTCGTGAGCATAAAAATTAACAACGCTACGCAATACGCCTTCCGTGTCGTTCTGTTTCCTAACTTTCGGGTCTGCAAATGAGCCAATAGCATCCCTAAATATCGGAGGGCTATTGATCGGAATACTTCTCTTAATTAAAATAGCAGGTGTAATCCAGGACAATAACAGGATGGTAGCGGAGAAGAATAGAAGGGACCTATTGCGCTGACTGGTATACTGGTCAATAATGGATTTTATTGTTAGTATGCAAAGAATCATCAGGGCTGGAATGGACCCTCGGGAAGCAAAATCGTTATACTCACCAACTGCCCAAAGTGGGATTAGAAGCAGTAGGCCAAAACATAGCCAAAACTGACGTTTATAGGTTTGGTAAACATTTTTTGACAGTAAGAAAATAAGGCCGAAATACACCCCGGCTTCCAGGAAAAAGGTAATAAAATAAGATACGATCGTTTTCAGGTTCTGTACCAGGTCTGCATCCAAATAGCGTGTCCAGAATAAACTGCTGGGCACGTCGCTCGTGTGAGCCTGATAGAATAATAGGTAGGGGACAGCAAGAAACAAAGCGGCTATAGTATCAATTCTGTTTAGCTCGCTCAACAGGTCCAGCAAGAAATTCTTAACAGTCGTGCCGCTTGTGAATTTCTCTAAAGCATAGTTGATATAATAGAATAGGGCCAGGCCAATAAACGGAAACGGCGCGTAGGTAAACAAAAATGTAATGGGCAGAAAATTCAGTTTTCGATGGTAGTTTAGAACCCATGCCGTAACAAGCCAGGCTGGAACTGCCTGATTGAACGGGTTATACAAATCCGTTGTAAATGCGGTAAAGAAATAATGATAGTATAATTCTATTTGTTCACCGGGGTAAACCAGATGCTTCTGGAGAATGAGTTTGCCCAATATGTCTAACCCACTCCACAAGATGAACAGCAGTGAAACAAAGCCAGCATACTTAAAATCGAACAGCCGATTCAGGTAATAAAGCCCCAGCAAAATCCCGAAATAAGACCAACCCAGCAGACACACGTTGCCCAATTCCTGACCAAATAGTTTACCGGCCCAGGCGGGAAGTAGCCAAAACGTAAAATAATAGTTGAGTGACGAATGATGATTGGCTAATGCTTCGATCGGGTAGTTTGCCGGGAATGTGTAATAAACGGGCCAGGGTTCGGTAATAAGATCCCGAAACAAGGCATTTCGGAAGTGATGATCCCAATCCTGATTTGAAAATCCACCGATGCCCGATAGGAAAACCCACCCGAAAGCAAGACCCACGACTAGGAGTAGGGTCTTGCTATTTATGGATTTTATTGGCCGAACTTCGGAAGTAAGGCCCGCAAGATATCGTGAACTACCCCAGATTAACAGGGCACTAAGGGGTAAGGCGAAACCAATTCGTAACCAGCCCCAAAAGAAAATAAGCACAGGCAAGCCTACGTACAGAAAGGTGGCGTACCCCATTAATAAATCGGCTTTTCTCATCGCTGTGCCTGGTCAAGTATCCAGACTTAGAATGAACACTCTAAAATCTGATGCCCGTCAATGGGAACCGGAATTGTCCGGATCACCTTTACCTGCCCGGTAGCCACGTAATACTCAATCTGGCGACGGCTGGTCTGGTCAACGACGTAGAAATGCGGAAATCGATATTTGGTGAACTCGTCTATCGGCACAATCTCCTGCACACCATACTTGTCGCGAATGGATTCAATAATTTTATGATCCACCGTCGCATTGGTTGCATTGTCTTTTGCAAGGGCTGTTTGCCAGCTCAATAAAAAGTGGGCATTGGCTATTTTATGGTTGTGTATAGGCAGATAGTAGTCAGCAGATTCGAAGAAGATGGGGTAGTTAGCCTTGTTCGCAGGAAGATAACTCAGTATGCTTTTAGGGAAGTACACAATCTTTTGATTCTGGTGAAAGACAAAAGCCGATAGTCCGATCACGGATATAGGTAGCCATCGAATTAGTTTTGGTGACAATTTTGGTGCTGGTACAAAATAATTAAAGGCATATACTATCTGAAAGAGTAACAATAGCGAACTTGGCCACTGATAGCGGCTGATAAACACCGACATATAAGCATAGGATATGATCAGCGTTACCCCGGTCACCGATATGGCGATGTAGCCTGCCAGGAGATAAAAACTGAACGCATCGTCGTCAACAACAGATTGGAAGCCTTTTTTTAGGCGGGGCAGGGCAATATACAGGAAAAGAGCTACGACAAAACAAACGCGCAGTATCGGCAAAAAAGCCATCGACGGCATCTGTTCAACACTGGACGACAAAGTCGGAAGCAGTTCGCCCAGCGTTCTGAAAAACGATACGAATGTAGGTAGCGGAATCCAGGTGTGCGGTTTAGCCAGTTGCGATTGGATTTGGAAATTTGGAAACCAGAGGAGAAACCAGAAGCCGAAAATCAGCAAGTGCGAGAAAAGGACTAATCCGTACGTACGTCGTTTTGACCACAGCAGTAATATGGCGAAAAAAGTTAACGAAGCCGACACATAGAACGAGCCGAAGTTATGAGTCATTACTAAAGTCAATCCTATCAGCAGATGCGTGGCCAGTAGAATCGGCTTCGCTGGATTTCGGATGAGTTTATGCAGCACGAAGAAGTACAGACAACTCAGTAGCAGGTAGAAACTATATGATCTGATTTGAGTAGACTGTAAGAAATTAAGGTAGGTCAGACTAACAACGACTGTAAAAATGACGAAATTGGTGACGGCCGTACCAACCAGGCGGGTTGTGTATCGATACAGTAAAGCAATGGTACTGGCAAACAGAAGTATAGAAATTGCCCGTAAGAAGTAGGGACTCAGACTAACGCCGTGCCCCAGCAACCAATAAAACTCAAAAAAGAGGGGCGGGTTAGCATCAATATTACTAACAATCGCATCGTTCATGTGAGCCAGCGACGGGTCTTCCAGTAACGTATAACTCAGCACTTCGTCCATCCAGAGCCACGATTCCTTAAAGAATAGCGATGCAATAAGACTGACTGAAAAAACCACCAGTAATAGTAGACTGAACAGGCGTAATTGCATTTTATGACTTGCTGTCATCCTCGGGTGCGGTGTGATATAAACAGATTCCATAGATAGCTTTGTTGATGGACTAGTAGATTTGCGACCCTGCCAAAAAGAGGAGGGCTCCGGTTAATTAAATTATCT
>JANXVQ010000670.1 GCA_025351545.1 Spirosoma sp. | reverse complement strand
CAGCGCCAGAAACTGGTTCAGGAAGGTAGGTGCGGGCCGGACATTCAATCTCTGGTTGTCCAGGTAATTGGCAATCGGGAACAACACCCCCCAGTTTAGTACCAGTCCACGACTCAAATACAACTGACTTTGCAGCAACAGGTTCGTCTTTGCTTCGACCGTTTGTTCACGATACCCGAACTGGACAATAAACTCAGGTTGTAGGCGAAAATCAACCTTATACTGTCGCCCATCGAACGGATGCTGTTTGGCAAATGTCAACCGTTCCTGCCGCGACAACGTCGTTGTGCTAACCGTTGGGTCCAGCCGATACCGGGCAACAGGCACCCCCTGGTAGAGAGGCACGAACTCCTGTATGTTCCGGGCCGCCATCGGTTCGGCCAGTTCCAGTAGCCCAATGAGTGGATTTCGATACAATCGCTGTTCATAATACACCCGGTGTTGCGCACTATCGACCGTCAGGTTTTCATAGTTCATCAAAACCTTCTGCGTCTGCCCTACAGTGTCACCTGTTGTCCACAACAGCAAAGCAAGGGTCAGTTGCAAAATGACCCTGAATGGATATTTACTTCCCGCTTGCCACTCCCCGCTTCTTAGCCAATCAGCTTCCCTCATGTTTCCTCGACAGTCGTTTTGGTAAATGAAGAAGATTCAGCGCATAGGATGTTCCCAGCGTAAGCTGGTCACCGTTAATTAAGCCTGCCTGCACCGTCCAGTGTTTGAACAGCAGCGCATAGGCGCCCACGTTTACATGCTGCGAATCCCATTCAACCATCAAACCAGCCTTTTTAGCGAAGCTGAGTTTAACTCCGCCAAAAGGCCCTGCCAGATAGTAATACGGTGAATCCCGTTTGTCTTTCAGCGTATAACCTGTGAAAATATCCGAGTCCTGATCATTTCTCGTATCAGCTCTATAAATCGAATATGGGCTGCTAATACCAACCGTAAAAGCTGCCGTAACTAATTTCGAGAGCGTTACATGCTTGGTAGCCACCACGACATTAGTGATCAGCGAATTATCAATACCGAACGGGGCCGAAAGAATGACCGCTACAGATGGGCGTTTCAGTTTCTCCGTCAGCACTACGTATTTTACATCAACCTGCCGATCACCGACTCCTTTATCCCCGAATCGAATTGGCCCGTTCGGGTTCAGCAAATTCACATTCACTTCCAGCCGGGGCAAGAGAGACAAATTGACAAAACAAATACTCTCGGAGTTACTTTTGTTAAACCGAAAGGCATAGTTCATGGGGTTGAGTGCGTACCCCGCAGAAAACGTCCCATCCTCTACTACTTCAGCCGTAGGAATGTAGAGTAATCCCGGTTTTCCCGAAATATTTACCTGCGCCCAAATCTGCGTCGGGATCCCGATGCAAAGCAGCATTCCTACCAGTAAAACCTTTTTAATGGTCCGCATAATTACTGATTTTTCGAACGGCGCATTCTATACGTTAAGTACATTATATAGGCAAATACCAGTTTGATAAATGGTAAAAATTTTCTTAAGCTGCATCCGGCGTACCCGCGGGCTTTAGCCCATGTTTTTAATCACAAAATAAAACACGGGTCAAAGCCCATAGATACAGCGGTATGTAGCTTAATTGAATTTAACCTTCAGAGAAAGTCCGGCTTCGAGGCCATTGAGGCTCACTTTTTCGGTCGTGCTGCTCGTTTCTGTTTTCACCACCTGATTATACGTACCCAGGTGGTAGCGTACATCGAGGGCGAGAAACAGTTTCTTGACCAGTTTTTTCTCGGCGCCCACAAGCAGTTGTACACCGTAATTGCTGCCCGCCTGCGATTCGCTGAGGGAACCGGTGCCACCACTCGTTACCTGCCGAGAGAAATCGTTATTAATAAAATAACGGGCAACACTCACCCCAACATATGGGGTCAGGAATGGGCTCTGCGTTGCACTACCGTCTGTTTTTGTTGTACTCACAGAAGCCGATTGACCAAAGGTATATTTCAGATCCAGCGAAACCGGGATAACAGAAAGGGTTAATTTTTCGGAACGGATGGCATCGGCAATCGTTACAATACCGGAAACCGAGTTTTTCCAGTAACCAACCCGGCCACCAATTGACAGACCTTTCGTAAGGCCTACTTCAATAGCAGCTGAGAGCATCACAGCACCTGAAAATTTAACACCCTGACCTTTATTGTAATCGAGCAGCATGGACTTGTTGTTCCAATAATCGAGCGATGGTTTCCAATAGCTGGTGCCTGCGCTGATGCTCTTCAAATTAACCTGCGCCTGTGTCTGCGTTGGTGCGGCAAGTAAACCGCCCAGCAGGATAGTCATCGATAAAAAGAGGTAGTTGTATTTCATGAATATAAATTTGGTGGGGTTTATGTCTGAACCGTTATTGACCCTTACTAACTGATTATCAACCACCATTGCCCTGGTTATGGCAGCTGGCTACCGCTTTGGCAAGAGCCGCGTTCAAGGTTGCTATGGCGCTGTTATAATTACCGTTGACGGCGCTCAGGTCTTTATTGTTGGCAACAGTGGCGTTAGCCAATTTTTTCGCACCTACAGCATCGCACGAGGTTGATTCAGCATTTTGCAGCAGCGTAAATAAGTCATTTGCGTCACTTAGCGAGGACAAATACAGCAGTTTCAACAAGTTATACAGGTCATTCCCCAATTTAGCTTTGTTGAGATCCAAAGAACCGATACCCGCATTGAACGCCTGTTGAGCAAAGGCCCGAAGGGGAGTATATTTAGCGGGTAAGCCCGCTTTGCAGGCGGCTGTTTCGTCATTAATTGATTTTTGAATTGTAGCGAAACTTGTATTAAATGCGTTTAATTGCGCTGTCTGGGACGTTTTCAGAATTGCGACAGCGGTGTTATAGGCACTGTTGGCAACGGCTTTACAGGCGTCGTCGTCCAGGGTTGCCATGGCCGTAGCAACGGTGGCAACGATGTCTATGCCAACCACAGCCCCCACACGTCCGCCCACGGGTTTCCCGTCAACAGTTGGCAGCGTGAAGGTTAGCAGGTAATCTTTTAAAGCCGGGTTGCTGCTTAGGGCAGCTAGCTGCGCTTTAAGATTTGCCGGAATTACCCCGGTGGTGACCAGGGTATTGATCACATCAGGGGTGAAACTGGCGGTAAGTTGTGCAGCGGCCGTTGTTGAGATGGCCTTACCCATATCCACACCTGCCTGTTTCACGGATGCCGGAACAATGCCGGTGGCACTCATACCGGACAAACCCGAACTCACGGCGACGGCGGCTGTAGAGGAGGTAACGGTAGCCGCCGTTACCGATACGGCCGTAGGAACAGTTGCTGTTACGGTAGGCAAGGTTACATTTTCGAATGCCTTGAATGTATACGTAAAGGGCGTGAGCGAATCAACATCCTTGGTTTTACAATTGTACATGGCGGTCGCCAGAAAAAATCCGTAAACGAGCAACCTGATATTCGATTTTGCAGTTTTCATGTAAAGGTTTTTGTGTGATAGTGAAAGTTGGTTAATTAAAGGAACGCTGGTTATTTATGCTGTCGACATGAGAATAGCCCCCATCGTATTATCGGCAATTAGCGAAAAAAATAGGCGCGGGCGGGGAGTGTTTTGGCTAATACATAGTCATATACTTTCCCTTTACGTTTCATTCACACTGTTTAATAGTATTACAGATAAATGAAATCTTGAAATATGCTACACTGGTAATTACAGACGTTGCTCTGACCGGTTAATTAGAATTAAACACCTAATTGACCGGTTGAAACAGACAAAAATTAATTGATGCAGGTAAACGCAGAGCTATGGTAAAATTCCTGACTGATATCCAATGATTAATTACTCTACCTGTTAAGATGAAGCAGGCTTATCATTAATCCTTATCCACAACAATATAACGGCGTGGTGATTTAGGAATAACAGAAATTGAATTCCCGTGCTGAAGCGTGAAATTGATTTTCATATGTTACGTTCAGGTAGATTGAGAGGGTGTCTAATTCTACTTTTATGCTGTAAACCTACAAATAAATAACTGGATACTATTTTCAGGATAGGCAGGATAAGAATTGTAATTTATATATGCGGCAAGTTAATTATTTTATAGTATCTTATCCTAAAAGTAACTCTCAGATATAACATATAAATTATTGAAATAGTTATAAATAATACCACAAAACAACTCCTAAGTAGTCTTTTATGCACAGACAATTACTCTGTCATATGTATTAACCCATAGTCAAAGCTTGTAATTAGATCCTAATTTTAATTTTTTTAATTTTTTTTTTAATTTTTTTTTAATTTTTTTTTAATTTCGGCTAATACAAGTTTTGTTTACCAAACTATCGCTATCGAAATCAATAAGTTAATTAAAATTATTCTTCAGTATTTTTTATTTAGCTTTTTCAATAAACGTATATAAAATATATAATATAGTATGCATTTAATTATTTAATCTAATAGACTATATAATTGCGTTAGTTTCAGAATAAGTATAGCGCAAAAAGCTTGGGGTAAGAGAAATAATGGTCTCTTAGTTGTTACACCACTAATCTAATGAGTAACAATCATTTGTCTGGTCAGATCTCTATTCAGTGGATGGTTGCCTGGTTGTAGAGGCTGTCTCCATCAACTGGGTTAGTGCTGCCTCTCTCACCGGCGGCTTCATCCGGTCCGGATTTACCGGGGAGGTCACTGAGTTTGACTGCCATTTGTTATTATTATCTTTGTGTTTCCCATTTATAATATAAAGGATTACGCATAGAAAGTGGGTAGTAAAGTAAGTAACGCAATGCCAGGGGAAATGAAAGAAAAAGGGATAGGCAAATAAAAAAAGAGGAGTGCTGATTATCAGCACTCCTCTTTTTTTATTTGCTCTTACCTTTTTCTTTCATTTCCCCTGGCATTGCGTTACTTACTTTACTACCCACTTTCTATGCGTAATCCTTTATATTAT
>JANXVQ010000634.1 GCA_025351545.1 Spirosoma sp. | reverse complement strand
GCCACTCCAGTATAGACCATCAATCAGGCAGATCGAACCATCAATCAAATCGGGCCGACGGTGAATGAAATGTAACGTATTTTTCTGAACGGGACCACCTACAAACAGCGGTAAATCGGTGTGAATGTCTTCAATAACGTCACCCAGATTAACGTCCGTTAATTGATTTAATACCAGGCCAAACGTGCCGACATTATTATGTTCGCAGATAAGTACAACACTACGTTCAAAATTAGTGTCGCCCATATAGGGTTCGGCAATTAGCAGATCGCCATTCTTGACGGTTGGTAAAGGCGTATTCATAGGACAAAAAAGCAATTAACGATTCGTATAGCAAAAACGCCTTGACAGGGGATGATATTGGTTAAAAACTGTTAAACACGTTAGTTGGTGCAGAATAATGACCTTACGGCTGAATCCTGATTACAGATTCATCGAACGAATTAGTTGCCTGAAATTCACAGCAAAAATAATTCCTGATTTGGCCTCTTTAAATTAATGTAACAATTATTTTAACAAACGCAGCGCAGACGACTGTGTAAACTTGACCTTGCCATCTTTATTACTATACCTGAAAGAGTACAAGTAGATTTGATAAATGATCGCGTCTTTATGATTCATGACCAAATGTAGGCTGAACAATCGTTCCGTTATGAATGCGTTTGTTGAGTCATTATTTGCCAACTTTGTCTAATCAAAAAAAATATACTGAATCTATGCAAGATCAGATTCACGATCGGCGGGGGTTTCTCCGGAAAAGTGCTCTGGCAACGCTTACGGCTTTGGTAGGTACTCGTGTTGTTTTCGCCGATAGAATACCGCCTTTTTATAGGCCATTGGGTTTTGACTACGACCCGTTGAAAGGCAAGAGTCCCGATATGAAAGTGTTGGGCGATAAGCCCTGGAATGTCGAATCGCCCATTCATTTGTTAGACGATGCCATTACGCCTGTCGATAAGATGTTTATCCGCAATAACGGGCTCATTCCTGCCGAACCTATTGATGTGGCAAAGTGGACACTCACCATTAACGGCGAATCGGTGAAGACCACGAAAACTTATACGCTCAACGACCTTAAAAAACGCTTTACACCACATACCTATCAGCTTGTGCTCGAATGCGGAGGCAACGGCCGGTCGGGTTTTGAACCGCAAACTACAGGCAATCCGTGGGATCAGGGAGCGGTTAGCTGCGCCGAATGGACGGGTGTTCGGTTGAAGGATATTCTGGCCGATGTAGGCTTGAAAGACAATGCTGTTTATATTGGCTATTATGGCAAAGACCCGCATTTGAGTCAGGACCCAACAAAAGTGGCCATTTCACGCGGGGTGCCCATAAAAAAAGCGCTGGAAAATGAGACACTCATTGCCTGGGCCGTAAATGGTCAGGATATTCCCCTAGTGCATGGCTACCCACTACGGTTGGTTATTGGGGGTTGGCCCGCATCGGTGTCGGGAAAGTGGCTTCATACCATAGCGGTACGGGATAAAATTCATGATGGAGCCAAAATGGAAGGCCATAGCTACAAGATGCCGATTCGGCCTGTACAGCCCGGCGAAAAAATTCCTGAAACGCCTGAAAACTTCCGCATTATTGAGTCGATGCCGGTTAAGTCGCTGATCACGTATCCCAAAACGGGCGCTATGTTCGACGCCAGGAAAACCCTTGCTTTACGAGGTCACGCCTGGGCGGGCGACCGAGCTGTGAATGAGGTGCAAACCTCCATTGATTATGGGGCTACCTGGCAAAAGAGTAAGCTGCAGCCTCCAAAAAATCAATTAGCCTGGCAGCACTGGTCGGCCGAGCTAACATTCCCACAGTCAGGGTATTATGAAGTTTGGGTACGCGCCACCGACAGCAACGGAGTCTCTCAGCCAACGGTTATTCCGCAGTGGAATCCCGGCGGTTACCTCAACAATGCCTGCCATCGAATTGCGGTAAAAGCAACCTAGCTTCCTAAACCTGTAACGGTTTTTACACGTTAGATAAACTCCAAAGATGATCAATAAATAGGAGTCTGATCTGGCCAGAAAAAGTTAACGTAATGAAAAAAGTAAAGGCTATTTTCCTGATCGGGATTGTACTTGTTAGCCTGGCCAGCTTTCGAAATGTTTCTGTATACCGGCAACCCGCAGCCTCAAAACGGACGGTAGTGGTAGCCGATACCGTGAAAATTGATGCTGAAACGGGACTGGCTACCGATGCTAACCTGATGATGGTAAAATCGCAGTGTACGGCCTGTCATTCCTCAAAACTCATTTTGCAGCATCGCTTCACGCGGGAGGGTTGGGTAGATCGAATCCGCTGGATGCAGAAATATCATAAGCTTTGGGACTTGGGCGAATCAGAAAAAGTCGTTCTGGACTACCTCGAAAAGTATTATGGACTGTCGGCTGCGGATGCGAAAGCCTCTTTTCGGCGTGCACCGTTAAAAGGTGTTCAGTGGTACAAACTGCCCTAAGCTATAGTTATTTAATGTGAATTCGGCCTTAGACTGATTACGTAGTGCCGGGTGGCCGAAGGTATGCAGCGGGCTGAAATTCAATGAAACTAATCTCGTATTCACGTTAACTTAGAACCCCATGCTCTACCAGTGGTGCAATCAGAGTAGGAGACCCTGAAAAAGGACCAGAGAAGCTTACCTTTATGGTAGCCAGTGCCGCTCCAAATTCGCTAGCCTCCTGCACCTGCTTTCCCTGCACTCGTCGCCACAAATAGCCTGCCATGTATGTATCGCCATAACCTGTCGCATCGACAATGGCCATTGGTTTGAAAGCCGGAATTTTATAAAAAGTGCCAGCCGTATAAATAAGAGAGCCTTGGCTGTCAAGCGTTATAATGACTTCCTGCACACCCAAATCAGCTAAATAAATAGCAGCATCCCGTGCATTCTTTTGCCCCTTGACCACTTCCATTTCAAATTCATTTGCTTCAAAATATGGACATTGCGAAGCGCCTTCTTTTTATTGGGCCAGTCCTGATACACTACTTTTTTATTCCAGACCCGTCCTAAATAACCCTGTATATCCAACGACACCAATCTTTTTTCGGGTAAATCCTCAATCAGCTTCACTGGAATGTCATCGGCGGGCAGTGGTCCCAGATGAAACACTTTAGCCCTTATTTCGGGCATTTGAGGAACCCGGAATGGAGCTGCCTTTCAAAGTACCTGTTGTTCCCGGTGATCACTATGCCAGTCTGGCTATAAACCATTCGTTTAATGGATTTTTCTTCAACAAAACCCCATTATTCAAGAAGCTAAAAGATGGTTCGTCGGTCCTGACGCCCAATGAATACTGGTTGCACCACCGGACAACGCTACTTAATGTACCGACTTGTTTATTCTACGTAAGCTGGATTCCAATCCTGCTGTTAGTCGCGATCTATCTTTTTATTAAAAACCTACCTGCATTCTACCCTTTTTCACTCACGTTTATGCTGGTCAATCTACTGAGTTTATCATCTATTATTTATATCCGGCAACACGGCTGGCTTAGTTAATTTTGATCAGTACGTTGGCATCTCTCTTTTTAGTTCTATCTACGCCAAAAGCTCAAATGTTTTTGCCGCCATGCCTTCACTCCATTCCTCTTACCCGGTGATTGTTTTGCACTACGGCCTAAAAAAGAAGTTAGGACTGATCAATTTGTTTTTTGGCGTTGTGATGGCTGGTATCTGGTTTTCGGCCGTTTATACCAGCCATCATTACGTAATGGATGTATTGGCTGGCATTACCTGCGCCCTGGTCGGAATCATGCTGTTCAGCCAGTTAACGAAAACACGCTGGCTAACGGCTCTTATTCGGCGGTTGATTGCTTTAACGACCTAGTTGAATCAGTTTGCTTGATCCCTGAATACTAGCCGGATCTTTTTGCCGGAAATACGCTCCAGCAATGGCCGTAACATCTGGTTGGCGTTACGGCGGGTCTGGTTGAGAATGCCGCCCGCCAACGCTGATTCTTTTACCTGATGTTCCGCTTTTCGGTATGCATCACTCACCAGTTGAGATTCGTTCAGGAACGAGAATCGCGTATCATAAACCCGTGATCGATCATGATTAATTTTCCAGCCACAAATCTCAGGGTTAGGTAGTTGCACACTAACTGAGTCGCCATTTGTCATAATATCAGTTACTGTAATTCGGGTTAAATCAAGGCAACCGGTAGCTTCTCCCTCCACAATCAGAACGGCGTTTGCATTGGGAAAAAACGTATTGACCTGCTCGTGCTCAACAATGTCTTTGAAAGTATATTTTACCAATTCCAGCCTGCCCAACGCTTTAATTTCCTTCAGGACAATACGTTGCGTCGTCGTATCTCCCCGGCGGAATCGACTCATGAAATTATTACCACGGATTTGCTCCCAGATGGCAATCAGACCGAATATCAGTACGATGACGAGAAACAAACGAAACAGGGTGTTAATGAGTCGGGACATATTTTTTGGGTTAGCGCCGGTTGTGGCGCTTCTGTAGTACTAACGAAAAAACTCCTAAACCGTTACCGATTCAGGAGTTTTGATGATGTAAAAACGTATCAATTAATAGGAGTGCTTCTGCTCGTCGACCGATTGCTTTTCTAAATCAAACAAATCGTTCAGAACGTCGATGAGTGTTTCGGCTTCACCCCGTTTGCAGGCGGCTTTAAGTTGAAGGACGGGTAGCTTGATGATTTTTTGCATGATGCCCCGTGTGATTTTATCCACTTTTTCGGACTCATCGGGGGTCAGGTGCTTCATATGCCGGGCAATTTCGTCGCGACGAATTTGCTCCAGGGCATTTTT
>JANXVQ010000626.1 GCA_025351545.1 Spirosoma sp. | reverse complement strand
CCTCTTTCAACATCTCAATGATAGCTACCGGTAAACTACCTGCCAGCCGTATCGTAATAAAAAACACAGATTCGAGCGGTTGGAAATGAGGTAGATTACGGTAATATTCCATTGGGTTTTTGCTATTCTGTACAACGGAGTGGTACTCCGTTGAGCCACTAGGCTAAACCGTGTCTCTCTACAAAAATTTCAATTAACAGAAAAGTTAGCCTGGCGGCTCAACGGAAAACCTTTCCGTTGTACAGAAAAAGCCCGATTCCTTGGCAGAACCGGGCTTTGTATATTGTGGTAATCAGGAGTATATCACCGAATTCACAAACACGAGCATCTTGTTCTGCTGCGTTACCGCCCAGAATGGTGATGCCGATGGTTTGTTGTTTGCAGAATCATAAAACAAAGGTAAACGCTAAGTCCTGTAAATCAAAACAAACTTCCCTGCACTACTTTGGGTTGCAAAACCGGCTCCCGGAGGTTCAGACTGCAATGTTTATTCAATTCGCGAATCCAGTACAAAATCAGTTCGGGGGCGGTATCGTTGTCGCCACCACCGTGAATAAACAAATAAGCTCTTTGCAGACCCTTCTCAAACCACGTTTTCAACCGTTGGACCCAGGCATCTGTACGGCTGTAATCGGTTGGGTGGCCTTCATTGGCGATGAATCGCAGCGTTAGAACAGGGCTACTTAAGCCCATATGCAAAACATCGCGCCGACCGGCCACATCGGTGATGACCACATGCCGGTGCAGGTTATAAAGTTTTTCCAATGTTTGCTGCCAAACAATTGCTTTACTGAACCAGTCGGGGTGACGAAACTCCACAGCTACATCGAGTTCATCGGGCAGGCTTTTAAGATAGGCTTCCAGAATGGGCCATTTGTCGGGTCCAAAGGCTGGCGGCAGTTGTAGAAACGTCATACCCAGAAACTCTTCCAGACTTAATACCGCATTCACAAATTCTTCGGTAAGACCTTCGGAGGCAAGAAGTTGACGTTCATGGCTAATGATCTGCGGAAACTTTGGGCAATAGGTAAACCCCGCCGTAGCTTCTGCTTTCCACTTGTCAATCATACCCAATGTTGGTATCTGATAGTGCGTCAGATTTAGCTCAATTGTATTGAATTGACGCGTGTAGTAATGCAGAAAATCACGCTCCTTCGCGTTGGCTGGATATACTTTGCCAACATAATCTTTGTTAGCCCAGATAGGTCCGCCAATGGAAACCAACGGCCGACACTGGCCACTGCCCTCTACCGGCTCAACGGCGGCCCAAATTCGGCCGTTGAAAGCCGCACCCGGTGGCAACGTGAAATTTACGGTATCGGGTTGCTGTATTTTTCCGAATTCCATAGTTATGTTGATGAAGTATAGCTGTAAAACGGGCAAAGGTGCTCTTTCGTTTTTTCGGCCTACCCAATTTAACTAATTTTGCTTTTCATACGTAATGCCCACCGTTGGTTTTGCTCTATTCTATTGTTGAGCCTAGAAACACAGCGCAGAGTTTCCATTGATTATGATATCAAAAACATACGCCCCCCAGGAAATAGAAACAAAATGGTATCAGTATTGGCTTGATAACCAATTTTTTAAGTCTACACCCGACGAGCGGGAGCCTTATACCATTGTTATTCCGCCCCCAAACGTAACGGGCGTATTGCACATGGGCCACATGCTAAATAATACGATTCAGGATGTCTTGATTCGGAAGGCCCGCATGGAAGGCAAAAATGCGTGTTGGGTGCCCGGCACCGACCATGCCAGCATTGCTACCGAAGCTAAAGTTGTGGCTATGCTGAAAGAGCGTGGCATTAACAAGACTGACCTCACCCGCGACGAGTTTCTGGAGTATGCCTGGGAGTGGACGCATAAATACGGCGGCATTATCCTTTCGCAACTCCGTAAGCTCGGCGCTTCCTGTGATTGGGATCGTACCCGTTTCACGATGGAACCGGCATTGCACGACTCCGTTATCGACGTGTTTGTTGACCTCTACAATAAAGGCCAGATTTACCGGGGCGTTCGTATGGTGAACTGGGACCCACAAGGTCGCACCGCCGTGTCGGATGAGGAAGTTATCACGAAAGAAATTCAGCAAAAGCTGGTTTACATTCGATATGAAATTGCCGGGAGCGAGGGTACAGAGTTTATCACCATTGCGACCGTTCGGCCAGAGACGATCATGGCCGATGCTGCTATTGCGGTCAATCCAAATGATGAACGTTTTAAGCACCTGCATGGTAAAAAAGCGATTATTCCACTCATCAACCGCGAAATTCCAATTATTACGGATACCTATGTAACGATGGATTTCGGGACGGGTGGTCTGAAAGTTACGCCCGCCCACGACCCAAACGATTATGCTTTGGGTATTACGCATAACCTGCCTGTACTGGACATTCTTAACGACGATGGTACGCTGAATGAGAAAGCACAAATTTTAGTTGGTATTGACCGATTCGCTGCCCGGAAGGCCATTATCAAACTGCTTGACGAATCGGGCAATCTGGAGAAAACGGAAGAGTATAAATCGAACGTTGGTACCTCAGAACGGACCGGTGCCGTAATTGAGCCGAAACTTTCGTTGCAGTGGTTCCTGAAAATGGACGAGCTTTCGAAGCCTGCACTGGCAAACGTGATGGACGATACCATCCAGCTTGTTCCACCCAAGTTCAAGAATATGTACCGGTCCTGGATGGAAAACGTGCATGATTGGTGTATCAGCCGTCAGTTGTGGTGGGGCCAGCGAATTCCGGCTTTTTATATGCAGGATGGAACGGTGGTTGTCGCGAAAAACAAGCACGAGGCTTTAGAGAAAGTGCAGCACGAAAAATTGCTGTTCGCCATGACAGAAGCCGACTTGACGCAGGACGAAGATGTACTGGATACGTGGTTCTCGTCGTGGCTCTGGCCAATGTCTGTTTTTGATGGTATTAAAGACCCGAATAATAAAGACATCAATTATTATTACCCGACAAATGATCTCGTTACGGCCCCCGAAATCTTATTTTTCTGGGTTGCCCGAATGATTATTGCCGGTTATGAATACCGGGGTGAAGCCCCGTTTAAAAACGTTTATCTGACCGGTATTGTCCGCGACAAGCAAGGCCGCAAAATGTCGAAATCATTGGGTAACTCGCCCGATCCGCTCGATCTCATTAACCAATACGGGGCCGACGGTGTTCGCACGGGCATGCTGTTCAGTTCGGCTGCGGGTAATGACCTGATGTTCGATGAAAAGCTGGTAGAACAGGGACGTAATTTCAGCAACAAAATCTGGAATGCATTTCGGCTGGTGAAGGGCTGGACAGTTAATGAAGGAGAAAAGGAGGAAGGGAATGAAAAAACGAAATTAGAGAAATCAGTCAAATGGTTTGAATCTCAGTTGAACGCGACGCTGATTCAGATTGAGGACGACTTTAGTAAGTTTCGTATTTCAGACGCCTTACAGGCTGTTTATAAGCTTATCTGGGATGATTTCTGCTCTCGCTACTTAGAATTGATTAAACCCGGTTTTGAGCAACCCATTGATCGAGTGACTTACGATGCCACAATTAATTTTTTCGAGCGACTTATGGCGTTAGCGCATCCATTCATGCCGTTTATTACCGAAGAAATTTGGCAGGATATTCGAGAACGTGAACTCGGTGATAGCATTTGTATTAAGCCTTTCCCAAAAGCTGGTATTGTTAACAATCAGATTCTGATTGATGCTTCTCTACAGTTTGAAGTGGTTTCTCACATAAGAAATATTCGCAATACAAATCAAATTTCACCAAAAGAGAGCGTACCAGTACATATGAATACAGGTAGTCTTGATGACCCTACCAGTAATGAGAGATTTGCTTCATATAAAAGACTAGAATCTTTTTCTGGAAGTTTAGCTAATATACCGCCAATTCAAAGGACTCAAAGTAGCATACCCAATTCTGTGCATTTTAATAGTAGCGGTTCGATGGGTTATGTTCCTATTAAGACTTTAATTAATGTTGAACAAGAAATTGTCGACAAACGCAAAGAACTAGAATACAACATTGGTTTCCGTGACTCAACGCTCAAAAAGTTGTCAAACGAACGGTTTGTGGCTAATGCGAAACCTGACCTTGTTGACCGTGAACGCCAGAAATTAGTCGATGCCGACTCTAAAATTCAGGCCCTAGAGCAACGGTTGCGGGATTTGGCAATGTAATTTAGCAGTAGGCTTACTGCTTGACAATGAAAGCGATTACAACCATTCGCAAAAATTAACAATAATTTATAAAGCAATAATACAATTATATGACTAAATAGTTGCATTATTGCTCATTCTAACATCATTTATCAATAATGAACAAGTGCATTTTTCTGGACCGAGACGGCGTATTGAATGAAGACCGAACGGACTATGTATACCGAGTGGAGGATTTTATTAT
>JANXVQ010000599.1 GCA_025351545.1 Spirosoma sp. | reverse complement strand
TTTGGAACGGTGGAACGGTGAGCTAATTAGCCTTTAAGATGCGCAATAAACAGAAAGCCGGGAGCAATCATATCTCCCGGCTTTCTGTTTATTTATCCTTTTATCGCGTGGTCGGTTGGTACATTCTGACCCGACCAGATTTTTTTAGACGTCCAGTCGGCCACCGGAGCCGACCAGAAAGGGTCTGACATAGGCAGGCCTAATGGCAAAAACGCCACCGAGCATAAGTACAAGCTTCCTGTTGAAATATAGGTTTCGCCAATGGCGGGCTGATGGCCACATAAGCCAATTTGCAACCAGCCTTTTGAATCGAATGTACCGTTAACGTCCATCGTGCGGTGAATGACAGCCGTCAGCGCCGAACGTGCCTGACCGGGCGCTAATTCTGTCGGCAAATTTCCCTGCAAAACAAGTTGCGCCAGTAGCTGAAATGCGCCACATCGGTAAGCCAGGGAACGGCCAAAAGCCGCAAACGAACCATCGGGATTGATGAGCCGCTCCTGCACAAGAGCGTAACGCTGAGCGCGAATCAGCAATCCCTCATACAAACTTTTTTCGGCCTTGCCAGCTTCAACAAGCGTTTTTACTACATCCAGCAGCATGGGCTGAATGACATAACTGTTGTAATAATCCCAGTGAAAATCGGGTCCGTCGCCGTAGGCACCATCACCTTTGTACCAGGCCTGATGCTGTCGAATAGCATAATCCATTCTCAACTCATCGCCAGCCCCGGTATATTTCAGCAGAGCCGCTTCGACCATCGCGCTGAATAAGAGCCAGTTGCTGTAACCCGGTTTGATAACCCGGCTCGACTGCAATGCCTTTATCACATTTGCCTGTTCATTCGTACTCATCGCATTCCATACCTTCGGCGAGCGGACCAGACCGTGCGCCAGAAAAGCGGCATCGACCAAGGGTTGCCCGTTTTTGGTAAAGTTCAGATAATCGGGCGATTGAGGATTTACGCCGTTGGCTATCGCCTGACGAGACATATCGAGGTAATGTTGCCGCAAAATGCTTTCCTGCAAATCATCGTCCGCACTCAGCTCAAGCCAGGGAGCCAGCCCTGCCATTGTCCGGCCGAGGGCTTCGAGATGCGACACAGCTACTCGTCCTTCTTTTTGGCCCGGCGCCGACTCAATCGGCATACTGATTTTTAGTCGATTCTGTGCCAGCGCCGATAGAACCGGATCGGCAACTTTTAGTAAAGTTTGTAGCCAGTAAGTCCGATCATCGTTGGCGGCATTATTCGTTGATAATACGTCATTACCACTTGCTTCTTTTTTCTTGGCAATTCCCAAACTGACTGGCATTGCGGCAAGCAAACGATTGAATGTCCGTCGTTTCATATATTACCTAAACAATTGATTTTCAGCCTTCTTCATACTCCCGACTCCACAACTTCATGGCGACAGGGTCAGTATGCAACATGTTGCCGGTACGCTGGGCGATAGTAGCCAAGTGACAAAGTAAAACCGATTTGTGCCCTTCGGCGATGTCGGCACCGGGTTTGGATTTCCCTCGAATACTTTCGAGAAAATTATCCATCCAGTTGTTCTCCACCCGCACTAACGGCATTTGTGGCTGCGTTGGCGGGCACATCTCCTTTAACGTCCTTTATGACCTTACCGCCCAAATCCAGAATCTGGTAATCCGGGTCACTCTGGGGAGTCGACAGAACCCCTTTGCCGCCATATATAGTGAAACCACGGGTGTTCTGAACAAATTGTCGACGGTTCATCAGGATGGCTTATCAGGCCACTAAACAGGAAAGCGGCTACAGGGAATTTTTACTGTTTATGGATTCCATTGGACGGGTATCAAAACCCGATTTCGCTGAAACGTTCGGAGTAAAAACACTGTTACACCTCTGAACTCGCCATTTTAGTTACCCTGTGAACGAAGAACAGAAAAGCGCCGGCCGGATATTTGACTTAGCCATTCTCCGACGGTTATACGCGTTTATAAAACCCTATCAAACGCGCTTTTATTCCCTTATCGGCATCATTATGCTGTCGGCTTGCCTGGCTCCGCTAACGCCCCTGCTTATCCGTTATACCATTGATAATGTTATTGCGATGGGCGATTATCATCAATTGACGTTGATGCTGGTTATTATGATCGGCGTTCTTGTTGTACAGGCTGTTATCCAGTTTTTAAATACATATCTCTCGGGCTGGCTGGGCCAATACGTCATCCGCGATATTCGGGTGCAGTTATACCAGAAAATTCTGCATTTGCGACTTAAATTCTTCGACAATACGCCTATTGGCCGGCTGGTAACGCGCTCAATTTCAGACGTCGAAACACTAGCCGACGTTTTCAGCGAGGGTATGGCCGCCATTGCAGGCGATATTTTGCAGTTGATCCTGATTATTGCTGTTATGTTCTACACCGACTGGCGACTGGCAGCCATCAGCCTGTCTACCATTCCGGTCATGCTGTTCAGCACCTATGTGTTCAAGGAAAAGATCAAAAAGTCGTTCAATGAAGTGCGAACGGCGGTTGCCAACCTGAACTCGTTTGTGCAGGAGCACATCACCGGCATGAATATTGTCCAGATTTTTGGCAGCGAAAAAATAGAAGCCGAAAAATTCCGGGTTATCAATGAGGAACACCGGGCGGCCAATATTCGCTCAATCTGGTATTATTCAGTCTATTATCCCGTTGCCGACATTATTTCGGCGGTGGCCGTTGGTTTAGTCGTTTGGTATGGGGCCAAACAAATCATCAGTTCAGATGTCACGTTTGGCACGGTTACGGCCTTCGTTATGTTTATCAACCTATTTTTCCGTCCGATTCGGATGCTGGCCGACCGTTTCAACACGCTGCAGATGGGTATTGTCAGCACCGACCGCATTCTGAAATTACTGGATAGCGACGAATTCACCGTCAACAACGGTAGTTACGCTCCAACCGCCATTCAGGGGAAGGTGGAGTTTAATGATGTATGGTTTGCCTATAACAACGAAGATTGGGTACTTCGCGACATTTCGTTCCGGGCCAATGCGGGTGAGACAGTTGCGTTTGTTGGTGCTACAGGCGCCGGCAAATCGTCAATTATCAACTTGTTGAGTCGATTTTATGACATCAACAAAGGCGATATTAAAGTCGATGGGGTTGATATTCACGACTATGAGCTCGGTCACTTGCGCCGAAATATAGGCGTTGTGTTGCAGGACGTCTTCCTGTTTTCAGATACCATTGAGAACAACATTACACTCGGTGACAAACGAATCAGTCGTGAAAAAATAGTCGAAGCCGCCAAACTGGTTGGTGTTCACGAGTTCATTGAGCGGTTGCCGGGTGGGTATGAATACAATGTGATGGAGCGTGGAGCAACGCTCTCAGTCGGGCAACGTCAGTTAATTTCTTTTGTGCGGGCAATGGTGCAGGACCCGAAAATTATCGTGCTTGATGAGGCTACTTCTTCTGTAGATACCGAAACCGAAGAGATGATTCAGGATGCGATTGGCAAATTGATGAAGGGCCGTACGGCTATCGTAATTGCCCACCGCCTGTCCACCATTCAGAAAGCAAACAATATTATTGTGGTGGATAAAGGCCGCATTGTTGAACAGGGCAATCATGAAGAGCTACTTCAGCAAGAAGGTTTTTACGCGAATTTGTACCGAATGCAGTACAAAGAAGTGGTGTAAACGTCCACAACAGAATCAGCCCGTTTTCTGTATATTTGAGTAAAAGAACGCTACTTATGCCTGCGCCCATTATAACCAAGGCTGTTGCTAAGCCCAAGCGAAAAATCCCGGATTATTTGGTATATGAGGTTATGGATAGTAAACCCATTTATTACCGGGGCTACCAGTCGGTGATGAGTAAAACTAAAACCTTAGAACAGATTATGGGCTGTAGTTCGCTTCAGGCAGAGTTGATTAGTTATCTGCTTTCTGTTATTTATCAATTCGTTGATCGGTCAAAATATCGTGTCTATACTAACAATAATCTGTCCAATGGCATAATGGACATACGTTCAACATTGCCAACTACCTTACCGAAGAGGGCATTGTCGTTGAGGACTAAATAAGCATTCAGGCTCTTAACGCGTCTTCTTCATCTTCTGGTCCGACACATTCGGCCTGTCGTTTGTTGGGCCGGGGCCACTGCCGTCGAGGGCGTAGGCTATGGAAGCGGCTAAATCATCAGGAACAATTTTTGCTGGTTCGACCTGGTCTGACTTATATACGGCCGCTGCGGGGTACTCCTCTCCGGCTCGTTGATTGATCACTTCCTCGTCTGCATTGGGATCATTGTCCATACCAGATGGAACACGGCTGGACGTACCGCCAGTCAACTCGTTGGAATCGGTGCTGAAGTGTCGCATGAGTGTCGATGAGTTTAATTCCCATCTATAACCCACGGAATAGGTTCGATGTTTACTCTTCTACTAATTTCTTTACCAGAATTTTATCAATTCGGCTTTTATCCATCTTTATAATTTCAAAATGGTAAGCATGCCAAACAAATAATTCTCCCGGCTTGGGAATATCTTTCAAAATGTGCAGGGCAAATCCGCCAAGCGTATCGAATCCGGTCAACCCACGCCGGATGCCGTACCTGGCCGCCACCGCCTGGGTTTCCTTGCGTCCGGAGGCGCCGAAGCCGCTCGTCTCCGACAGCAGGCCCACCTTGCTGATGCCGCGCTTCTTCATGTCTTCGAATACCTTTTCG
>JANXVQ010000523.1 GCA_025351545.1 Spirosoma sp. | reverse complement strand
ATAATCTTGCTCGCATCAACGAACTCAATTACGCCGTCGGCCTCAGCAATTACCAATGTCCGCGAATCAACGGCTACGCGACCTTCCAGACCTGTACCCACGATAGGCGCTTCTGGTCGGAGCAATGGCACAGCCTGACGCTGCATGTTCGAACCCATAAGGGCACGGTTAGCATCGTCATGTTCGAGGAACGGAATCATGGACGCAGCTACCGATACAATCTGATTCGGGGCAATATCCATGAAGGTTACGTTGGCAGGTTCAGCCATTGGGAAGTCACCTTCAAAACGAGCCTTCAGGCGATCTACCTGGAAGTTCCCTTTTTTGTCGACACCTGCATTGGCCTGCGCGATATAGTGCGTATCTTCTTCTTCGGCCGTTAAGTACATCACCGGCTTGTCCATCGCTACCTTGCCGTTTTCAATAATCCGGTAAGGTGTTTCAATGAATCCCATGCTGTTAATTTTAGCATAGACACAAAGTGAGGAAATAAGACCGATGTTTGGACCTTCCGGAGTTTCGATAGTACACAAACGACCATAGTGCGTATAGTGTACGTCACGAACCTCAAAACCAGCCCGCTCACGCGATAGACCGCCGGGTCCCAGTGCCGACATACGACGCTTGTGCGTCACCTCAGCCAATGGGTTGGTTTGGTCCATGAATTGCGACAACTGGTTCGTTCCGAAGAACGAGTTAATTACCGACGATAACGTCCGGGCATTAATAAGGTCAACAGGTTTGAAGTCCTCATTATCCCGCACGTTCATCCGCTCTTTGATCGTCCGGGCCATACGAGCCAGACCAACACCAAATTGCGCATATAATTGCTCTCCTACCGTCCGAACACGTCGATTGCTAAGGTGATCAATATCGTCGACAACGGCCTTTGAGTTAATCAGACCAATCAGGTACTTCACGATAGACACGATGTCTTCCGTAGTTAATACCTTCATCTCTGACGAAATGTCGAGCCCAAGTTTTTTGTTAATCCGGTAACGACCTACATCACCAAGATCATACCGTTTATCTGAGAAGAACAGACTCTGAATAATTTCACGCGCTGTTTGCTCATCCGGTGCATCGGCGTTCCGGAGCTGCCGGTAGATTTGTTCTACAGCCTCTTTTTCAGAGTTGGAACTATCTTTTTGCAGCGTGTTGTAAATAATGTTGTAATCAGCCATATTCATATCTTCCTTGTGCAGGATGACTGACTTTTGACCTGATTCCGTAATTACATCAATGTCGTCAGCCGATATAGCCGAGTCACGCTCCAGGAGCACCTCGTTACGACTGATCGATACAACTTCGCCCGTATCTTCATCCACGAAATCTTCAGTCCACGTGCGTAGCACCCGAGCTGCCAACCGGCGGCCAATGGCCTTTTTCAGGTTGGCTGGCGTTGCCGGAACTTCTTCCGACAGACCGAATAAGTCGAGAATGTCTTTATCTGAACCAAAGCCAATAGCCCGTAACAACGTTGTAACCGGAAATTTCTTTTTCCGGTCAATGTACGCATACATGACATTGTTGACATCGGTCGAGAACTCGATCCAGGACCCTTTAAATGGAATAATCCGAGCCGAATAGAGTTTGGTTCCGTTTGTGTGCTTACTCATCGAGAAGAACACACCCGGCGAACGGTGCAATTGAGAAACAATCACACGCTCGGCTCCGTTAATGACAAACGAGCCTTTCTCGGTCATGTACGGAATATTACCTAGGAATACTTCCTGCTCAATCGTTTCAAAGTCCTCGTTGTCGGGGTCATTGTTTGTCAAGCGCAGTTTCGCTTTCAAAGGCACCGAATACGTCAGACCCCGGTCGATAGACTCGTCAACCGAATATTTTGGTGGGTCAACTAAGTAGTCGATGAACTCCAGCTTAAAATTCTCACGGGAGTCTGAAATTGGGAAATTTTCCTGAAAAACTTTAAATAGTCCTTCTTCCGAACGTTGGTTGGAAGGCGTATCAAGCTGGAAAAAATCTTTGAAGGATTTTACTTGAATATCCAAAAAATCTGGATACCCAATCACTGGCTGAATCGTCGCAAAATTTTTGCGCGTATTGATTTTCGCGTTTGTCGCCAAGATTGTGCTTCGTTTAGTTGCGTAACCGATTCTCAATGAGTGCGTTGCGAAGATTTGCCACGGCACTCGAACTAAGCGGCTATTCAGGCCCCGGGCGTCACCCGACCCAAGGGGCGTAAATAGACAACATAAGGCAATATAAATAAGTTTGTCTTTTGCAATAGCTTAGACAAAAAGTCTCCAAACAGGAAAAGACCAGACGTTGGTCTGGCCTCCCCTGCCTGGAGCGATATGCGAAAGAGCTATTTGCTTACTTAACTTCTACTTCAGCACCAGCTTCTTCAAGTTGTTTCCGCAGGGCTTCAGCTTCGTCTTTGCTAACACCTTCTTTTACTGCTCTCGGCGAGTTGTCGACCAATTCCTTGGCTTCTTTCAGACCTAGACCGGTAAGGTCTTTAACCAATTTCACGACAGCCAGTTTAGCAGCACCAGCCGACTTCAGAACGACGTCGAACGACGTTTTCTCAGCAACGACAGCCGGAGCATCAGCACCAGCACCACCTGCTACCATTACGGGAGCGGCAGCAGCCGGTTCGATACCATACTCATCCTTCAGGATAGTAGCCAGTTCGTTAACTTCCTTAACTGTCAGGCTTACAAGCTGCTCCGCGAACGCTTTCAAATCTGCCATTGTAGTATTTCTTTTATTTGATTGTGATACAATATTGAACAATAGATGTCGGAAAAATTAAGCTGCTTCCTCGCGCTCCGACAGCGTTTTGAGGATACCGGCCAATTTGTTGCCACCACTTTGCAACGCCGAAATGACGTTTTTAGCAGGTGATTGCAGCAGACCGATGATTTCGCCTATCAACTCTTCTTTGCTCTTCAGTGCGATGAGCATATCAAGTTGGTCAGCACCTATAAATAGGCTGCTATCAATAGAAGCAGCTTTCAATTGCAGCTTGTCGCTCGTTTTACGGAACTCCTTAATAAGCTTAGCCGGTGCTTTGCCATTTTCGGGGTGAAACATCACCGCCGACTGACCATGTAGCACTGCATCGTTGAACGGCGTATAATCCGTATCCAGGGTTTCGAGTGCTTTCTTGATGAAACTATTTTTCACCACTCTGTACTCAATACCCCGATCAAAACACATCCGACGGAGGTTGTTGGTTTCAGCAACCGTCATGCCATTGGCTTCCGTGATGTAGAAGAAGGGAGTCGACTGAAACTTTTCAGTCAATTCCTCAATAATTGCTCCTTTTTCCTGGCGCTTCATGGCTTAAATTCCGGCTACTGTGCCTTTATCAATCGTTAATCCCGGACTCATTGTGCTCGACAGGTTAATCGTTTTCACGTACGTTCCTTTAGCCGATGAAGGCTTCAGACGCATTAATGTGGCCATGATTTCCTGCGCGTTTTCGGCCAGTTTTTCTGGCGTAAACGATACTTTACCAATACTGGTGTGAATGATGCCGGTTTTATCGACTTTAAAGTCAATTTTACCAGCCTTCACTTCACGAACAGCCTTTGCTACGTCGGGAGTTACCGTACCCGATTTTGGGTTTGGCATCAGACCGCGTGGACCAAGTACTTTACCCAGACGACCAACCTTAGCCATAACGCTCGGCATCGTGATAATCACGTCGATGTCCGTCCAGCCTTGTTCAATCTTCTGAATATAGTCGTCCAGACCTACGTAATCAGCACCAGCCTCTTTCGCTTCGTTCTCCTTGTCCGGGGTGCAAAGCACCAGAACGCGAACCGTTTTGCCCGTACCATGTGGCAGCGTGACAACGCCACGAACCATCTGGTCGGCCTTACGCGGGTCAACGCCCAACCGAACGTCAATATCCACGGAAGCGTCGAACTTAGTGTACGAAATCTCCTTCAGAATCTCAGCCGCCTGTTGGAGCGAGTATTCTTTAGCAACATCGTACTTCGATTGAGCTTCCTTTTGTTTTTTCGTTAACTTAGCCATGTCTGTGTTTGCTTCGGCAAGTCTATTAGTTCTCGAAGGGCGCTGTGCCCGTCACCGTGATTCCCATGCTGCGGGCCGTACCGGCCACCTGCTTCATTGCTGACTCCACCGTAAAGGCGTTCAAATCGGGCATCTTCGTTTCCGCGATCGTCCGAATTTGCTCCCATGATACAGAGCCTACTTTGTTGCGGTTTGGTTGAGCAGAGCCGCTTTTCAGCTTAGCTGCTTCCAACAGCAGAATCGGTGCCGGCGGGGTTTTAATAACGAATTCAAAGGATTTATCCTTATAATACGTAATCAAAACTGGCAGCACCGTACCCACTTTGTCCTGCGTCCGACCATTAAATTGCTTGCAGAATTCCATGATATTTAAACCCTTGGAACCCAGAGCCGGACCGATCGGAGGTGAAGGGTTGGCTTGCCCGCCTTTGACTTGCAGCTTTACGTAGCCACCTACTTCTTTTGCCATTGTGATAATTGAGTTACGATTTACTATTTACGTTGTCTGGGGGTCAGTCACATCACCGGATCCACACGCCTTCATAATAAACCAACTTGTTTTGATCCTTTGTCCTCTGAGGGAAGCATAGGACGCCGGATCACGAAAACTGATTAAAATCAGTTCTCCTTTTCTACTTGCGCGTAACTGAGTTCTACCGGAGTATTCCGGCCAAATATTTTTACAACGACGTTCACTTTCTTCCGGTCGTCAAATACTTCTTCTACAGTGCCGATGAAACCACCAAACGGGCCATCAACAACTTTTACAGATTCACCTTTAATGTAAGCAACACTTGGTGCAGCAACTTCCTGTGCTTCTTCGTGGACCTTACCCAAAATGCGGTTTACTTCGGCCTGACGCAGCGGGACTGGAACTTTTGACGTTGTTCCCACTTGCGAATTACCTAAAAATCCTAACACACCCGGCATGTTCAAAATCATATCAAGCGCCCGGTTATTACCCAAATCAGCCGAAATCAGAATGTAGCCAGGGAAAAATGATTTCTCCCGAACACGCTTCTTACCGTTGCGCATTTCGTACACCTTCTCCGCCGGAATAAGTACCTGCGGAATAATTTCGTCCAACTTTTGCCGAATGATTTCGTTATCAAGATAAGATTTGATTTTCTTTTCTTGTCCCGATATTGCCCGAATGACGTACCACTGTATGCCGCCCATAGTATAATTTTCGACCGCGTGGGCGGTCTTGTTACAATTTACAAACTACTGATTCACAAGATCGACAAAGCCGCATTCTGCAAACTGTATTTCGCAAATCAGTTTAGAGTGACTGATAAAAAGCGTTCAGTCCATTCTCAAATACTAAATCAATTAGACCGACTAATAGCGCAAAAATCAGCGATGCTACCAGTACCAGCGTTGAACTGGATTGCAGATCGCTGAATTTAGGCCAAGTCACGTTGTGCTGAACTTCCTCCCAGGAGGCTTTCAGA
>JANXVQ010000732.1 GCA_025351545.1 Spirosoma sp. | reverse complement strand
GTTGATTCGTCCGCTGCTTCAATGGCAGACACCTCAACGGCTGTGACCACGGGTTCCTCCATTGCCTCAACGCTGGCTTCTGGTATCACATCTAACGACGCGACGGTTACTTCAACGGGAGCAACTTCCGTAGTCGTATTGACAATCGGCGGTGCGGTTGATGTAACATTTGTATCGTCAACACCAGCGGCTTCAGGTTGCGTTTCTACAGTTTCAGCAGACGGAGTCTGTGCCGTTTCGGGCGTTGTTACTGTACTATCCTCAACCGTAGGTTCTGGAGTTGATGCCGCAACAACTGTTGCCGAATCGGAGTTTCCCGAAACGGAACTGTCCGTAGATGCGGTGATATCTTCGGGGGTATTGACTGCCAGCATGTCGGTAGCCGGGTTATTGATTTCCGACTGCTGGTTAATTTCCTGTTCTTGGTTTGCCATGTTGGGAACGTACCGATTACTTTTGCAAAAGTACGACAATATGCGGATTTTCTTGTAGTACAGTCAGTGAAAAGCAGTTAACGAAATAGATAAGATGCCTTCAGCAATCAGCAAATTACGGAATGAATACACCTTAAACGGGTTGGATACGTCCGATGTTTTACCAGATCCCATTGCCCAGTTTCGACAGTGGTTCGATGCGGCCCTCAACGCATCGGTTCCCGAACCAAATGCCATGCACATAAGCACTGTAACAGCCGAAGGGCGACCCAATGGGCGAATTGTACTGCTTAAAGATGTATCGGAGACGGGTTTTGTTTTTTATACAAACTACGAAAGTCGCAAGGGGCGCGAACTTATCGAGCATCCATTTGCTACGCTCACTTTCTTTTACCCCGAGCTTGAACGTCAGATTCGGATTGAGGGCCATGTTGAAAAAGTTAGTGCCGACGAATCGGATGAATATTTTAACAGTCGCCCACGCGGAAGCCAGATTGGAGCCTGGGTGTCGCATCAGAGTCTAGTCATCGACAGTCGTGACGTACTGGAAAACCGCCAGCGTGAACTCGAATCCCAGTTTTCGGGCCAACCTGTGCCGCGCCCGCCCTACTGGGGTGGCTTTCGGGTCGTGCCCGACGCACTAGAGTTCTGGCAAGGTCGCGCCAGTCGGTTACACGACCGGATTCGCTATCGAAAAGTAGCTCAGAACTGGCTCATCGAGCGGCTGGCACCATAGAAATTTACTGATCATAAACCACCGAGGCATAAAGAAAACATGGGATTAAGGTAAACTCCGTGTCCTCTTATGTCTCGGTGGTTTATAATAATATGGTAAAAAAAGTTAGTTTGCGGCTTCTGGTAGAAAGTCCCTTCCTTTTCTCTGATTATAATATGACTGGCAATCTAGCCAAAGCCCCACAGACGGTTTCGAACCGAACACTTTTCAGTGTGATTTCAGCTTCATCGGTCGGAACACTCATCGAATGGTATGATTTTTACATTTTTGGCAGTTTGGCCGCCATTCTATCGTCGCAATTTTTTCCAAAAGATAATCCTACGGCCGCACTGCTGTCAACACTCGCAACGTTTTCGGCTGGTTTCGTAGTACGGCCATTTGGCGCTTTAGTATTTGGACGGCTAGGCGATTTAGTCGGTCGGAAATACACTTTTTTAGTGACGCTGGTGTTAATGGGTGGCTCAACGTTCGCCATCGGACTGATTCCGGGGTACGCAACTATTGGTTTTTGGGCACCCCTATTGGTGTTGTTACTCCGGTTAGTACAAGGGCTGGCGCTTGGGGGCGAATATGGAGGAGCGGCTACTTACGTGGCTGAATATGCGCCTAAAGGCCGACGCGGATTCTATACAAGCTTCATCCAGACAACGGCTACACTGGGCTTATTTGTGTCGCTGGGCGTGATTTTGCTAACACGGGAAACATTGGGCGTTGACAAGTTTTCGGAATGGGGCTGGCGGGTTCCGTTTTTGCTGTCGATCGTACTGGTAGGCGTTTCCATTGTAATTCGGTTGCGCATGGCTGAGTCGCCGTTGTTTTCCAAACTAAAAACCGAAGGTAATCTGTCGAAAAACCCACTGGCGGAAAGTTTTGGAAAGAAACAAAATCTAAAAATAGTGTTGCTGGCTTTGTTTGGGGCGACAGCGGGTCAGGGCGTAATCTGGTATACGGGCCAATTCTACGCCTTGTCGTTTATTCAGAAAGCCTGCAATATTGAGTTTGTTCAGTCAAATATTATTGTGGCGATTGCCCTGTTAGCGGCAACGCCATTTTTTGTCATTTTCGGAGGATTATCTGACCGAATTGGTCGAAAGGGCATCATGCTGGCGGGTATGTT
>JANXVQ010000488.1 GCA_025351545.1 Spirosoma sp. | reverse complement strand
CGAAACAATCGTGTTTTTGTTGTAGGCAGCTACAACCCGTGAATTCCAGGAGAAATTACCTTTCTGAATTACATCACCCCCAAAAGATAATTCAAACCCGCTGTTACGCATCGAGCCTACGTTGGCCAGAATCGTGTTGGTAAAGTAAGTAACACCATCGGCAGGCACCGAGTACGGATAAAGCATGTCTTTAGTCAGCTTGTTGTAGTACTCAACCGTACCCGAGAAACGACCACCGAACATCTGGAAATCCAACCCTACGTTCGATGTAGTTAGTACTTCCCATTTCAGGTTTGGATTCGCGTTTTGCGTGATACCATAACCCGGCAGGAAGTCGCCAAGTGTACCATCATAATACGTTCCTTTCTGTCCGTATAACTGAATTGAGTTGTAGGCCGCAATCCCTTCTGAATTACCCGTTGCACCATAGCCAACCCGGAGTTTCAGGTAGTTAAGTGTGTTGCTCTTGGGGAAGAAGGACTCGTTTGTAATGGTCCAGCCTGCACCCACCGATGGGAATACGCCCCATTTGTTGTTGGCACCAAATTTAGAACTACCATCACGGCGCACTGTAGCTGTTACGTTATAGCGGTCGTTCAGATTAACCGTTGCCCGTCCAAAGAAGGAGATCAACTTCGCGTTATTGCGGTATGAGGTAGCATAGCTGTTACCTGGATTAACCAGCGTACCCGAACCTAAGCCCAGGTTGCTATAATTGATATCAGGCGTTACAAAGCCACTGTTGGCTGCACGGAAGCCGTCGTTATCAAAGTTCTGGAATGAGTAACCGCCCAATAAGGAGTAGTTGCTGTTCTGGTTTCCAAATCCTTTGGTATAGTTGGCCGTTAGTTCCAGCAGTTGGGTGTTGCTTTCAGAATAGCTACGGCTTGCACGGCCATTGTTAGCCGCATAGGCTTTAATGGTTGGATTAGTGTAGAAGTTATTGACGGTGTTATCCCGCTGTAACTGACCACTAACGCCCAGCGTCAATCCGTCCAAGACCTCGTAACGCAGGTTCATACCACCCTGCAAATACCGCTGTACGCCGTTGTTGATAACGTTCTCCTGCATAGCAACCGGGTTGAAGAGGTCAAAACTACCACCTACCTCATAATACGATCCGTCCGCATTTTTCACGGGCAGTGTTGGCAGGAACGTAACAGCGCGGCCAATGATGCCACTGTCATACTTTTTGTTCGTTTCGGAGTACGACAGATTATACTGAACGTTCAGTCGGTTGTCGAACGCTTTCTGATCGAGATTGATACGACCCGTTATACGATCCAGACCAGTATTTTTGATAATGCCGTTCTGATTGATATAGTTGACCGAACCCCGATAGCTGAACATTGGTGACCCCCCCGCAATGGAAAGATCATGATTGTTGACGGTTCCATTCTGTGTAACCTGCTTCGTCCAGTCGGTATTGTTATCTCCGGCGGGAAAACGCTGTAAATCATTTAATGACGCTGCTCCTTTAATTTGAGTAACGGCATCCCGATAACCTTGAGCATCCAGCATATCATACTGCCTGGAAATGGTCGATACACCTACGTAGTTATTAAATGAGACGGTTGTTCTACCCGACTTACCGCGCTTGGTGGTAATTAGGATAACGCCGTTGGCCGCCCGTGAACCATAAATAGCGGCCGCAGAGGCATCTTTCAATACATCCATCGACTCGATGTCGGAAGGAGAAATGGTGTTAATTGGAACACCAATCATACCATCCACCACATAAAGCGGATCGCTGCCACCGGCCAGCGAGGTGTAACCACGCAAACGAACCGTTGGTTGTTGGTTCGGGTCACCCGAAGGCGATGTAATTACCAGACCGGCCACTTTACCCTGAATAGCTTGCAGCGGGTTAGGATTCACCCCGGCGTTGAAGTCTTTAGCAGATACCTGCACTACCGAACCGGTCAAATCTTTCCGTTTCGCGGTGCCATAGCCCACAACAACAACTTCTTCCAGCGCTTTCGTGTCGTCAGATAATTTCACGTCTACTGTCGAGCGGTTTCCTACGGCTACTTCCTGTGAGGTATAGCCAATAAAACTCAATACCAATGTTGCATTGTCTGGCACGTTAGCCATCGAATACTTACCATCAGCGTCGGTATTTGTGCCCCGCTGGGTGCCTTTAATTTGCACACTCACACCGGGCAGGGATGCGCCCGACGGATCGGTCACTTTACCCATTACGGTACGGCCTTGTGCCCATGCTGCAGAGTTGCCCAATAGCAGTACCATTGCCAGCATCGTCAGGAAGCTAGATAAAGCCTTCTGTCTAAATGACTGGGGTTGGAAAACGCCAACCTGACCTACGGTTTCGCTAAAGCGGTTAAGTTTGTAAGATTTTTCCATCATAGGTTTAAAATAAAAATGAATGTTTAGTAACTCCTGATTAAGGTTTAAAACAGTAATTTTCCCATCCTGAAGTAGTGGAAGCCCGTAAATAAAACCATCTACATTTTCTCCAATTCTATCAACCTGACGAGAATTTATAGAACTAAACTCGAACCATTTATCGAATTACATCATGTTCCAATGAAAATACAAATACACAGAGGTTAAAATTAAAGTATTTAGCGTCAAAATTGTATCATAATATTTCATAAAAAATCGAACCTAACTTGTACTATTACTATCTTTATTGTCAATATTTTTCCATAATAAGCTTAATTATCAACTAGTTAGCTTATTATTTTCAATCAGTAATCTATAACTTTACTAACAAAAATACTCTTTGTATTTTTTATTCTATCTACTCAAAATAACGTGTCTTTACAGCTACTTTTGCCTAAGTATTTACTGAATGCCAGTCAGTACGCAGTTTGTGCGCCTTTATGGATGTAGACCTATTCAAAAATCTAGCCAGTCAGTTGACCGGTGATCTCTTCAACGATACTACGCATCGAACTCTGTATGCCACAGATGCATCGGCTTATCGGGAGATGCCAACGGCTGTTGCTATTCCTAAAACAGTTGACGATCTCAAAACCCTGATTGCCTTTGCGAAGCAGTATGAAACCGCTTTAATTCCCCGTACAGCGGGAACATCGCTGGCTGGCCAGGTTGTCGGGAGCGGCATTGTTGTGGATGTGTCGAAGCATTTTACCAGGATTCTGGAGATCAACCCGGAAGAGCAGTGGGTGCGGGTACAACCGGGCGTTATTCGAGATGAATTAAATCAGTTCTTAAGACCCCACGGCCTTTATTTCGGTCCCGAAACCTCAACGGCCAACCGGGCTATGATTGGGGGTATGGTTGGCAATAACTCCTGCGGATCAAACTCAGTTGTATACCGGGCTACACGTGAACATACGCTGTCTGTGAAAGTCTTGCTGGCTGATGGATCGGAAGCTGAATTTGGGCCGGTCAGTGGCTGGGATTTCACTAAACAAGTTAGCGAGGCAAGTCGTAAAAACGGCTCCGCAACGCTGGCCGACAAGATTCTGCTAAAGACAAATGAAATTTTGTCGAATACGGCTAATCAGGAAGAAATCCGGCGAAATTTCCCTAAAAAATCCATCGAAAGGCGCAATACAGGCTACGCCCTGGATGCTCTGCTCGACATGCAGCCGTTTTCACCGGAAGGGGAGTCGTTCAATATGGCAAAGCTTATTGCCGGTTCAGAAGGCACGTTGTGTTTTCTGACCGAAATAAAGCTGAACCTGGTGCCATTGCCGCCCAAAGAGAGTGGGTTAGTTTGTGTGCACTGTCACTCGATTGATGAAGCCTTACGCGCTACCTTAGTGGCACTCAAGTATAAACCTTATGCCGTCGAATTAATTGACGATATTATTCTGGAGCGGGCTGATACAAATCCCGAACAGCGAAAAAACAGCTTCTTTGTCCAGAAAACCCCTACGGATCATTTTCCAATTATCCTGGTGGTTGACCTTTCACGCGATACCCGAACCGAAGTTGAGCAGATCTCGGCCAGTATGGTAGCCGAGATGCAGGAAGCCGGTATGGGATACCATTATCCGTTGTTGTTTGGCGAGGATACCAAGAAGATATGGACACTCCGAAAAGCTGGTTTAGGCTTACTCGGCAACCTGCCCGGCGATGCAAAAGCCGTTGCGGTAATTGAAGATACAGTCGTTGATGTGCATGACTTACCCGACTATATCCGCGATTTCAACGAGATTCTGACGAAGCACAATATGCACGCGGTTCACTATGCTCACGCGGGCTCGGGCGAGTTGCATTTGAGACCGATCATAAACCTTAAAACCGCAGAAGGACATCGGCAGTATCGAATGATTGCCGAAGAAATTGCCATACTGGTAAAAAAATACGACGGTTCGTTATCGGGCGAACATGGCGATGGGCGGCTGAGGGGCGAGTTTATTCCGCAAATGGTTGGCGCACATAACTATGAGTTAATGCGGCAGATTAAGCATACCTGGGACCCGGATGGCATTTTCAATCCCGGCAAAATTATCGAGACGCCCCCGATGGATACGTTTCTGCGCTACGAGGCTGGCCAGCAAACCCCCACTTTCCAGACCTATTTCCGGTACAAAGACCAGAACGTACTGCAACACGCAGAACAATGCAACGGCTCTGGCGATTGCCGCAAAACCGAGGCTTCGGGTGGCACCATGTGCCCGAGTTATATGGCTACCCGGAATGAAAAAGATACGACGCGGGCACGGGCAAATATTTTGCGCGAAATGTTAACACATTCGCCCAAAGAAAACCGGTTTGACCATAAAGAAATTAAAGAGGTATATGACCTTTGCCTATCGTGTAAGGGTTGCAAAAATGAATGCCCGTCCAATGTCGATGTCGCGAAACTGAAGGCGGAGTTTTTACAGCACTATTACGATACAAATGGTATTCCCATCCGGTCGCGCTTGATTGCCAATTTTGCACGGCTGTCAAGGGTAGCATCCATTGTTCCCTGGGCCTGGAATAGTGTGTTAGGAACGCCCTCACTTCGACGCATTGCTAACCGTATGGTC
>JANXVQ010000477.1 GCA_025351545.1 Spirosoma sp. | reverse complement strand
ATGCCTACCCGAATCTTGTCATTAGCCAGAAACAGCCGTTTTTGAGTCGAGGGCTGCTGCTGACCCGGCAGTCCACCGGAGGGCGGATTAACCACGGCGGGTGCATAAGGAGCATTGGATGGGTAATCACGAACGCAGGTAACAGCCAGGCAGCTGATTACAACATATAGGAGTAGAAAATGAGGGCGAGACATAACGTGGAGTATGGAGTATCAGTTTAGTCAAAAATAAAGTGTTAGCATTCTTTTTCCAAGAATGACTATCAATTGGCAGGTTTAGGGCTGTATTTATACCCAATTTACAGGTAAGCGCGTAATTTTTCGAGTAACACCCTGTTCTTTTCCCTTGTAAGCGCTACTTTTGCAAGATTTTTGGGTATCCGTTAACGGCCTATCAGTCATTATTTTTTTTTGTTCATTCACTAGTCAATAGCTATTATTCATTCGGGGCCGCTCGGCGTGAATTCGCCCGCTCGGTTCACTGTCCCGCTGAAAAATGCCCAAAAATACCAACATTCGCTCCGTTCTTATTATTGGCTCAGGCCCCATTGTTATCGGCCAGGCCTGTGAGTTCGATTATGCCGGCTCACAAGCCGCTCGCTCTATCCGTGAAGAAGGCATAGAAGTATCGTTGATCAACTCAAATCCGGCCACCATCATGACCGATCCGATCAACGCCGACTATGTGTATCTGCTGCCGTTAGAGAAGAAATCTATTGTCGAAATCCTGAAAAAACACCAGGAAATGGGCAAACCCATCGACGCAGTATTGCCTACAATGGGTGGTCAAACGGCGTTGAATCTAGCCATCGACTGCGACAAAGCGGGTATCTGGAAGAAATATAACGTCGAGATTATTGGCGTGGATATTAAAGCCATCGAAACCACCGAAGACCGCGAGAAATTCCGGTTGCTGATGCTTGAGCTTGGCGCAGGAGTTTGTAAAGGCCGTACCGCCCGTTCATTTCTGGAAGGCAAAGAAATAGCGCAGGAGATTGGCTTTCCGCTCGTTCTTCGGCCGTCCTACACGCTTGGTGGAACAGGAGGAGGATTCGTTTATCGGCCCGAAGATTTCGATAAAGCGCTCACGGCTGGTCTGCACGCGTCGCCCATTCATGAGGTGCTGGTTGAGCAGAGTATAATGGGTTGGAAAGAGTATGAACTGGAATTACTGCGCGATGGAGCGGGGAATTTCGTCATTATCTGTTCCATCGAAAACTTCGACCCAATGGGTATTCATACCGGCGACAGCATTACGGTTGCGCCAGCCATGACCCTGCCCGATACACTGTACCAGGAAATGCGCGATCTGGCCATCCGGGTGATGAGCGGCATCGGGCAGTTTGCGGGAGGGTGTAACATCCAGTTTTCGGTCAATCCACAAACCGACGACATTATTGTTATTGAAGTAAACCCACGGGTGAGCCGGTCGTCGGCGCTGGCATCAAAAGCAACGGGCTACCCGATTGCGAAGATTGCCGCTAAAATGGCTGTCGGATATAACCTCGACGAGTTGATGAACCCCATTACGGGCACAACATCGGCCTTCTTCGAACCTGCTATCGACTACGTAATTGTGAAAGTGCCGCGCTGGAACTTCGATAAGTTTCCGGGTGCTGATCGGTCCCTGGGATTGCAAATGAAGTCGGTAGGCGAAGCGATGGGCATTGGGCGTAATTTTCAGGAAGCTCTGCAAAAAGCCTGTCAATCGCTCGAAATTCGGCGTAACGGTCTTGGTGCCGATGGTCACGAACTCACCGATCGCGTCGCCCTGACAGAAAGCCTGCAACACCCAAGCTGGAACCGGCTGTTTCATATCTATGATGCGTTTAAAGCTGGTATGTCGTTTCGTACAATTCATCAACTCACCAAAATTGATCCCTGGTTTTTGCACCAGATTGAGGAATTAATTGAAGTGGAGCGCGAAATTCAGCAGTTCGACCTGGACGATATTCCACCCGAGTTACTACGCATTGCCAAGCAGAAAGGCTATGCCGACCGACAACTGGCCCATCTGTTGCAGGTAAAGGAGAGTAAAATATATGATTACCGCCAGCGGCACAACATTCGGCGCGTGTTTAAGTGCGTGGATACCTGTGCTGCCGAATTCGAGGCAAAGACGCCGTATTATTATTCGACGTTCAACAACCAGGTTCCTATCACAACCGACCATGCAGAGCCCGTTTCCGACTTACCCGGAAATGAGTCGATACGAAGTGACCGACCCAAAGTAGTGATACTAGGCTCGGGGCCGAACCGGATCGGGCAGGGTATCGAGTTCGATTACTCCTGTGTGCATGGGGTATTGGCCGCGAAAGAAGCAGGTTATGAGACAATCATGATTAACTGCAATCCGGAAACCGTTTCGACCGATCCCGATATTGCCGACAAACTGTATTTTGAGCCGGTTTTCTGGGAGCACGTTCACGCCATCATCATGCACGAGCAGCCTGTGGGCGTTATTGTGCAGTTAGGTGGACAAACGGCGCTGAAAATGGCAGAGAAACTGACGCGTTATGGTATCAAAATCATTGGCACCAGCTGGCAAGCCCTTGACTTGGCTGAAGACCGTGGCCATTTTTCAGAACTGCTGAAAACGTTGAATATCCCATACCCGAAATTTGGAACGATACGGGAATCAGAAGGCGCACTGGAGTTGTCGCGGGAGTTGGGATTTCCGTTGCTGGTTCGACCAAGCTACGTACTGGGTGGGCAGAACATGAAAATCGTCATCAATGAGGACGAGTTGGAACAGCACGTGATGAAGATTCTGGAAGATATTCCTGACAATAATATCCTGCTCGACCATTTTCTCGAAAACGCCATTGAAGCCGAAGCCGATGCCATTTGCGACGGTGAGGATGTGTATATCATTGGCATCATGGAGCATATAGAACCGGCGGGTATTCACTCCGGCGACTCCTA
>JANXVQ010000458.1 GCA_025351545.1 Spirosoma sp. | reverse complement strand
AGAAATTCCAGAAAGATCCTGTGCTGGTGAAGGTTGTCAAGAAAGAATTGACAAACACGAACATTGAACAGGTATATTTTGAAGTAAAAGCAAAAGCAAAGGTTGAGGTAATGTGTCGTTTGATCGACATGTACGATCTTAAATTGCTGCTGGTTTTCTGCAACACGAAACGCAAGGTGGACGAGATCGTAGAAGATCTGCAAATCCGGGGCTATCAGGCCGAAGGGTTGCACGGCGATCTACGTCAGGCGCAACGTAATAACGTGATGAGCAAATTTCGCGCCGGTACAACCAGCATTCTGGTCGCTACCGACGTAGCCGCCCGCGGTATTGACGTTGACGATGTGGATGCTGTTATCAACTTCGACATTCCCCTCGACGAAGAGTATTACGTACACCGGATTGGCCGAACGGGCCGCGCTGGCAAATCAGGCCGGGCGTTCTCTTTTGTTGGCCGTGATGAAAAATATCGTTTCCGCGAAATTCAGACCTATACGAAAGTTAAGGTTGATAAAGGTGTAATTCCATCCTTTGAAGATATCGTTGGCGTTCGTAAGGCTCGTTTCATTGAGCAATTACAGGTAACCATTAAGGAGAGCAAAGACCTGAACCTATACGACGATTTACTAACACAACTACACCACGCCGGTTTCTCGACCGAGCAAATTGTAGCTGCTTTAGTGAAGCGTAGCATGGGTCTGGAAAAGAATGAATTTGCCGACCAGAACCTGAACCTGGAAGAGGATCGCCGTCGCGAAGACCGTAATGGTAGTAGCCGTGGTAATGATCGTTTCGCCAGTCGTGGCGAAGGACAAGAGCGGGGCGGCCGTTTTGACCGCAATGATCGCGGACCTTCGCGATTCGGTGGTGATCGTAATCGCAGCGAAGGAGCAGAACGGGGTGGTTCAAGATTTGGTGATCGTCGCAGTGACGGGGCCGAACGCCCACGCTTCAACGGACCAGAACGGACTGGTGCGGCTGCCGGAAGTGCCAAACCTTATTTTGAACGCGATGATCAACGGGTTCCGCGTGAGCGTGAGGCTAACATGACTCGCCTGATGGTGAGCATCGGTCGCAAGGATTTCGTTCGGCCGGGCGATATTGTAGGTGCTATTGCAGGTGAAGCTAACATTCCCGGCAACAGCATTGGCAGCATCGACATTTTCGACAAGTTCACGTATGTTGACGTACCGAAAGATGTAGCTAAACTTGTTGTTGATGCCATGGAGGGCAACACAATCAAAGGTCGCCGGGTGAACATTGAAGTAGCACGGTAAGCTTGGTACATAGTTTATAAAAAATGCCGGTAGGTTAAACCTACCGGCATTTTTTTGTGCATATGGCTAAACGAGACGTATTAGTTTTCGTAATAATACCCGAAAATAATCCCCATTTCGTCTTCGCTTGTCAAACCAAAGCTAACCGCTTTGGCCGTGGTATTGTTGTAGGTGATTTCCGATGTCAGCCCCTCTCCTTTTTGCAGGTCGATGGGCGTTTTAAAGGTGATAATGTCGGGGTGTTCCCAATCGGTAGAGGTATAAACAACTTCGCCATTACGGCTGCCACCCATAATTTTGACAACAAACTTCTCCCCCAGCTTATGCATATGCGAAGTGAGTGTCAGCACTTTACGAGGCTTGCTAAAGGCAAATGATTTCGTAAGTGTCACGCGCCCATTAGCCGGAATGGCAAGATTCGTATTACTCAAATCGAGCGTCTGAACAATCTGTGTCACTTTCGATTTATCGACCGTATAGAGATTAATCTGCGCTTCACCTTTCATCACCGTAGTCGTTTTGTTGACGAAATGTGAGTTGAGATCAAACGAAGCACCCGCTGGAATGAGCAAAGCTGCGCCTTCCGGAAATGTATAGTCCTGATATTGAGCTTGCGAACCCGCCAGATAAACATGGTTCGACATCGTAAGGGCAGTCAGTATGTTGAGCGAATTGTCGGGATTACGCAAATCCCGAGTATCATTCAGATTCGGTAATGAGCTTTTGTTCCGAAAATCGTAGGCTACAAAATGGTGGCTTCCGGAACGCATCTTGGTTTCATAGCGATTCACATATATGTCCTGTGTGTTGCCAACTATTCGGCGCGTGAATAATTCCCGTTCAAAATTCGGCTGAATATCGAACGATGGAACTGCCATCTGAAAACCAGTACCGGTAGCTGGCGCCTGTAGCGGCTCATAAGTGGTCGTTACAACCGTTTTATCATCTAGTAAGGTTACTCCGGCAACGACGTTGCCCGTTTTAGGAGCGCCAGCGTCAATCCACTGTCGAACAAACTCAATTTGACCATCGGACAGCAATACTCCGCCTAATGGCATTGGATTGCCATACTGTTTACCCGTATGATGGCTGGCCGCAATATTAAGTTTATGGTAGAGTAAACTTTCCTGTGATGCAAACGCTTTTACCCGTTTAAGACCATCGGTTTTGGCGTCTCTATTTTTGGGATCAACTCCCACAAGACTCTGATACGCCACTCCCTCAGCCAACACCAGCCCATGCTGAAAAAAAGTAGCGTCTTTTTCGGACAAATGACAGCCTGATGTAGCGCAGGTAGGTGTCAGAATTTTTTGCTGAATCAGGTCAAATGAGGCCAATTCTGTTGGCTTAAGTGAATCCGTACCGGTTTTGGTACAGGAACCCATGTTCAGCAACAGCAACAGTACGGCAGTAGTAAGGCCTAATCGATTATAAGTCAAGGAGTTCATAGGGCGTTTCGGACAGAAAAACTGTTAGAAAGATACTATTATTTACCTTTAATTTTACTAGAAACGCAAGATAAAATCCTGTTTAGGCTGCTCCTGACGAAAGAACACCAGTCCTACCCAGAACAAATCGACTGTCACTGTAACAGACGTATGTGCTTTTATATAGGCCCAGGCTTGCTCCATTTCATCTGACCAATGGATATCGTCGAAGATAAATACTGTATCATTATGTATGTTGGTCAAACAAGTCTCGAAGTAGCGAACAGTCGGATCGTAGCGGTGGTTAGCGTCGAAAAAGACAAAATCAATTGGCCTGAGGGTAGCAATCTGTGGAGCCAGGGTTTTGTCTAAATTACCCACAACGATAGTTACGTTCTGAATATTTAACCGCTCAAAATTCTGACGGGCAACAGTAGCCGTTTCAGGACAACCCTCAAACGTAGTTATATAACCGCCGTTGGGTTTAGTGGCTTCGGCCAGATAAGCCGTTGTCATGCCCAGCGAGGTTCCTAAATCAACAATATTTTTTGCCTCGAACCGCCGAATTAGTCGAAATAATAATCGCCCAAAGCGGGCCGGTTTTTGAGAATTTCGGGCGATATCACCAACAGTACGTTTTCGGGATGCGTTTACTTTAGAGCCAGCTCCGTGGTCAGCTATTGTAATTAACTGACGACTTTTACGAAGTTCATTCCGCACTATCCGTATAGGCGCGAATAGCGCTTTAGAACCAGTTTTGGCTCGAATAACCTGAGTGTATAACGAAAAAAGAAACGGAGAATGAAGCGAATGTTCGTCGCGGGCGCGACTTAGATACTGAAAATAAGCAAGCAACATAAGTAATAAATAATGACTAATTTCCAACGAATAATGGCAGAATGCAGTAATCCATTACCCATTTATCATCATACATTATTCACTGTTTCTGATTAATTCAGTTTATACGGCACAACCATCGTGAACTCCGGAATGCTCACCCGAAGTTGTTTGCCGTCGATAATACGTTCGACAAGATACGTACCCGCCATTTTTCCAATGCTTGACCGCAGATTGCACCCAGACACGTATTCGTGAATTTCGCCCGGCTCCAGCACAGGTTGCAGGCCAACAACGCCTTCACCTTCAACCTCCCGAACCGTACCATTGGAATCAAAAATTAACCAATGACGCCGAAGCAATTGAATTGTATAATCGCTGGCATTCTCAATCGTAATCCGGTAAGTAAACACGTAATGCGCCTGGAGCGGACTGGAGTAATCAGACTGATACTCCGTCTTCACGCTAACTTTCACGCCTTCTGTGACTGACGAAACCATAAATTTAGTGTCGTTTGAAACCTTAGAACGAAAATTAAGTTGATTAGTTTTGTTAAACAAGAACCGCTCTCAATTTTTTTTC
>JANXVQ010000429.1 GCA_025351545.1 Spirosoma sp. | reverse complement strand
GTCATTTTCCTACGAAAAATCAACCGAAAACCGAAAGTTTAAACAGCTTCATTATAAAACATAAAGTTATCAAAAACATTCATACTGGCAAATATCCATATTCTTTGTGTACGGATACTACAAAAACACTACGTTTGAATTACCCCCACTGAAAACGGTTTCGTAATCGGCGCATGATTAGCGGCAGAAATGCCTTCGGACAAGATTTTCCGGGTATCAAGTGGGTCAATAATAGCATCGACCCAAAGCCGGGCGGCTGCGTAATAAGGCGAGAGTTGACTATTATACTGATCAGTAATTTTATTCAATTGAGCTTTCTCTTCGTCAGATGTCATAGGCTGGCCTTTGGCTTTCTGAGCCGCCACCTGAATCTGGAGTAATGTTTTAGCCGCTGCGGCTCCACTCATCACAGCCATTTGTGCTGTTGGCCACGCCAACATTAAACGAGGATCGTAAGCTTTGCCACACATGGCATAGTTTCCGGCACCATAGCTATTGCCAATCACAACCGTAAATTTTGGCACCACTGAATTAGCCATAGCACTAACCATTTTGGCACCGTCTTTAATGATACCGCCTTGCTCGGCCCGGCTTCCAACCATAAAGCCCGAAACGTCCTGCAAAAACACCAGCGGAATCCGTTTCTGGTTGCAATTCATGATAAATCGGGCGGCTTTATCGGCGGCATCGCCATAGATAACTCCGCCCATCTGCATTTCGGACGGACGGTCCGGCGTTCCGGGACCAGTCCGACCTTTAGCCTTCACAACTTTGCGCTGATTAGCTACAATCCCCACTGCCCAGCCATCAATTCGAGCGTAACCGCAAAGCAATGATTGCCCGTAGCCGGGTTTATACACATCAAATTCAGAGTTATCCACAAGTCTATCCACAATTTCCCCCATGTCGTAGGGTTTGACACGATCAGCGGGTAGAATCTGATAAATATCGTTGGGATTTTTAACGGGCATTACGGGCTCGGCCCGGTCAAAACCAGCCATTTGCTGATGGCCTATTTTGTCGAAGATGCGCTTTATGGCATCAAGGCAGCTTTTGTCGTCGGGATATTTGTTATCCACAACGCCCGAAATTTCGGTGTGTGTGGTTGCCCCGCCTAAAGTTTCGGCATCTACATCTTCGCCAATGGAAGCTTTGACGAGGTAAGGACCGGCTAGGAAAATAGAGCCCGTTCCGTCAACTATCAGGGCTTCGTCTGACATAATTGGCAAATAGGCGCCACCCGCTACGCAACTTCCCATAATGGCGGCAACCTGCAAAATGCCCATTGCCGAAAGGTGTGCGTTGTTTCTAAACGTCCGGCCGAAATGTTCTTTATCAGCAAAAACTTCATCCTGCAAAGGTAAATAAACACCCGCGCTATCGACCAGGTAAATAATTGGCAGGCGGTTCTCCATGGCAATTTCCTGAGCCCGGAGGTTCTTCTTGGCAGTGATTGGAAACCAGGCTCCAGCTTTTACTGTCGCGTCGTTGGCAACAATCACACACTGACGACCCGACACATAACCAATACCAACGACAACACCACCCGATGGGCAGCCTCCATGCTCGGCATATAACCCAGCGCCGGTAAACAAACCAATTTCGACAAACGGCTTCCCTTCGTCAATCAGATAAGCAATTCGCTCGCGAGCGGTCAGTTTACCTTTCCGGTGCTGATCATCAATTTTTTTTTGTCCACCACCAAGTTGGGTTTGTGTCGTACGCTCTGCGAGTTCGTCAAGAAGGGTTTGCATAAGGAAATAGCATCGGTAAAGACACAACGTTTTGCCGAACAGCATTAGCCAACCGGTCTCTATTTGATTGAATCAGCTTTAGTTGGAATAATAGCGGATGTGGTCATTGTTGTACTAACGTCGGGCGTTGTAACGGGTTTTTCTTTACGACCAAAGAGAGAAAAATGCACGTACCGTTTAGGGTTCTCACGCAGATCAGTCAATAGTTTTTCAAGACTGGCAGTTGTTTTATTGACATTACTATAAAGTGCTTCATCGGAGGCTAGCTTACCCAGCGAACCTTTTCCTTTACTGATACCCGCTAAAATACCTTGCAGATTATCAACTGTTTTGTTGACACTAACGAGCGTTTGCTTCAGTTGAAGTCCTTGAAGTGAATCGGCAAAGTTGTCTGCTTTTGCCAGAATCGGCTTAAGTTGCTTTTCTGTTTCGATCAGCGACGACGACAGTTTATTAACATTGGCAAGCGTGGCCTGCAAACCCGCTCGATTTTCGGCAATCGTTAATCCCAAAGCCCCAACAGCAGCATTAGCCCCATGAAGAGTCTGGTTCAATACGATCCCTGTCTGGTCGAACTGCGCCACCACACGATTGAGTTGATACGTTAGGGAGTCAACATTATTAAGTACGGGCAACGTTTTTTCCCTAATTAATGCTGACAGGCCCGATTCTTTAGCTGCAACCAGCATGCCCCCCTCTTCGAGTTGGGGAGTACCATAATTGATACCAAGTCGTATTACTTTTCCGCCCAGCAGCCCGTCGTCGGCCAGTACAGCCCGCGATCCTTTCGTAACAACAATGCCCTCTTTAAGCTCCACAATGACCAGCAACCTGTTTCGCTGATTCTGCAAAATCTCGATACTTTTTACCTGACCTACGGTTAACCCATTGATTCGTATTGGATTAGAAGCTACTAATCCATCAATATTGTCATAAATAACCTTGTATTTATGCGTAGAGGAGAAGAAGTCTGAGCCTTTCAAAAAATTAAATCCAAAATAGAGCATCATCAGCGAGCCGATAGCCAATAAGCCTACTTTTACTTCCTGGGAAACTTTCATGCGTGTGTGATAATGAACAGCCTGGGAGGTCGAGCCAACCGGTTTGATTGACCATATAACCAACTTTGAAGGCTGTTTGTCCCGCAAAGTTGGGAAAAAGGAGGAAACGTAAAAAAGAAGGAAAAGAGGTGTGGTAACGCATCTTGCTTTTTCCTCATTTATCCATCCTAATTATCCTTCGGCTTCAATTTCCTGTTTATACAACATAAACGCTTTATAAATAGCAGCAGAAATCTCCTCCTGACCCTCCTCCGACCTTAAATAGTCTTCTTCGGATGGGTTGGTCAGGTAGCCAGTTTCGATCAGGACGCTGGGCATGGTCGCTTTCCACAGCACAATAAAACCAGCCTGTTTAACGCCATTGCTCTTTCGTTCGGCATCACGGCGAAAACTGCGTTCAATTTTTTCGGCAAAATTAATGCTACTGCCCATAAAGGCGTGTTGATAATTAGCCAGCATGATCGTTGCCAAAGGTGAGTTCGGATCAAATCCTTTATAGGTCTGTTGGTAGTTCTTCTCCTGTAAAATTACAGCGTTTTCGCGCCGGGCTACGTCGAGATTTCGCTGCGTTTTGTGCAATCCTAATGTATAGGTTTCGGTGCCATTTACCTGACTGCTCGATGGACTGGCATTACAATGGATGGAAATAAACAAATCGGCCCGGTTTCGATTGGCGATCGCCCCCCGTTCGTATAGATCGACGAAATGATCGGATGACCGGGTATAAATAACCCGGATATTTGGATGATTATTCTTAATTTTTCTCCCCAGTTGTAATATTAACGCTAGATTGATAGTTTTTTCTTTGGCATAACGGCCGTGTGTACCGGGATCTTTGCCACCGTGGCCCGCATCGAGCACAACCGTGCGTAGTTGATTTGGCACATCGCTGGCTTCCGGTCCCGTTTCCTGCGATGCAGCCCGACGGACAGTATCCTGCGTTAATTCGGGCGAGAAAACATCGGGACTGGTTAGCGCTAAAAAGGGTAATATCAACAGGACCAGTGTTGTCACTATTCCGGGAGATATTGCCGAAATCTGCCGGCCGATTGATTTAATAATTTTTAACGAC
>JANXVQ010000423.1 GCA_025351545.1 Spirosoma sp. | reverse complement strand
TTGTGTTTAGTGTGCTATTTTAATTCGTTTTGAAAACATACTGTGGCTCAAAAAGTTCGGGAATCTATTGAAAATACTCGTTCAGTGCAAGTTTAGATTAGTTTACTGTATTTAGTTTACGATAAATTGATGTAATAAAGTCGATTTGCCCATCCATCATAAACCAAATACAGCCAATCGAACCTTATATTTTTACCTCTGCCTGAAACGACTTTACAAACTCCTCTACGCTCATACTGCCAAGATCGCCCTGGCCTTTCCGCCGGACGGATACTCTGCCCTCGGCAGCTTCTTTTTCGCCAACAATGAGCATATAGGGCACTTTATTTATTTCGGCATCGCGAATTTTACGGCCAATTTTCTCATCACGCAAATCCACAAAGCCGCGAATATCCTGCTCCTGCAACGTAAGAAATAAGTCGTTGGCATAGTCTTCATACTTTTCTGAAATTGGCAGAACCGCAATCTGATCGGGGGAGAGCCAGAGCGGAAAATTACCGCCCGAATTCTCAATCAGAATCGCAATGAACCGCTCCATCGACCCAAACGGTGCCCGGTGAATCATAACAGGGCGGTGCTTCTGGTTATCGGCGCCGATATATTCCAGTTCAAAGCGATTTGGCAGGTTGTAATCGACCTGAATCGTTCCCAACTGCCATTTCCGGCCGAGAGCATCACGTACCATAAAATCAAGCTTAGGGCCGTAAAAAGCCGCTTCGCCCAACTCTGTTACGGTTGGCAAGCCTTTTTCGGCAGCCGCTTCGATAATGGCCGATTCCGCCTTTTCCCACAAATCGTCGGACCCGATATACTTGGTTTTATTTTCAGGATCACGCAGCGAAATCTGGGCGCTATAATCCGAGAAACCAAGCGTTCTGAAAACGTAGAGTACCAGGTCAATCACCTTCATAAACTCGTCTCTCACCTGATCGGGGCGACAGAAGATATGGGCGTCGTCCTGTGTGAAGCCACGCACCCGTGTCAACCCGTGCAACTCACCCGATTGCTCATACCGATATACCGTCCCGAACTCGGCCAACCGCAGGGGCAGGTCGCGATACGAACGCGGTTTGGTTTTGTAAATCTCGCAGTGATGCGGGCAGTTCATGGGTTTGAGCAGAAACTCCTCGTTCGGATCGGGCGTTCTGATGGGCTGGAAGGAGTCTTCACCATATTTTTCCCAGTGGCCCGAGGTCACATACAATTGCTTGCTGCCAATGTGTGGCGTTACAACGGGCGAATAACCTGCCCGCACTTGTGCTTTCCGCAAGAAATTCTCCAGGCGTTCACGTAAGACGGTGCCTTTAGGAAGCCACAAGGGCAACCCCGCTCCCACTTTCTCCGAAAAGGCAAACAACTCCAACTCCTTACCTAATTTTCGGTGGTCGCGCTTTTTGGCTTCTTCGAGCAAATAGAGATAATCGTCGAGTTCTTTTTGTTTGGGATAAGTGACTGCGTAGATACGCGTCAGCTGCTTATTTTTTTCGTTGCCTCGCCAGTAAGCTCCGGCTACATTCATGAGTTTAGCCGCTTTAATAGACCCTGTGTTCGGGATATGCGGCCCCCGGCAGAGATCGGTAAAATCGCCCTGGGTATAGAATGTAATGGTTCCATCGGCCAGCCCGTCGAGCAGATCGAGTTTATAGGGATCGCCTTTTTCCTCAAAATAAGCGATGGCATCGGCCTTGCTAACTGGTTTACGGATATACTGCTGTTTCTGACGGGCCAGTTCAAGCATTTTAGCCTCCACCTTCTTGAAGTCTTCCTGCGAAAAAGGTTGTCCGCCCAGATCAACGTCGTAGTAAAACCCTGTTTCAACGGCTGGTCCGATACCAAACTTCGTCCCCGGATAGAGGGCTTCGAGAGCCTCGGCCAACAAGTGAGCCGACGAGTGCCAGAACGTGGCTTTTCCTTCGGCGTCGTTCCACGTCAGAAGCTGGACGTTCGCATCCTCATCAATAGGTCGCGCAGCATCCTGAACCACGCCGTTCACTTTGGCAGCCAGTACATTACGAGCCAGTCCTTCACTAATTTGGGTGGCAATATCCAACCCGGTACTTCCTTTGGGATACTGCCGAACGCTACCGTCGGGCAGCGTCACGCGGATTTGTTCGTCCTGCGCAATCATACGTTTACACTCATTTATTTGTGGGCACCCGCGGCTCACCTACAACTGTAAGCCACTTTACTAAATGGATAATGTACAAATTTACAATGACAGTTCCGATACGATTATAAATTATTCACTATGCATTATTCATTCCATTAATTCTGTCCAATCGGTTTCACCGTTCGCTGGAGCGAATCACCGGAGTGAGTCGTTACGCGGGCCTTCGGCTGAATGATCGAGATACGAACCCGATTTGTGTCAATCACGGTACGGGTTCTTGCCTGTGTCATTGGTCTGGCTACTGTATCCGGCAAAAATAAGGAGTTATATGAGTTTTGCGCGTATTGTCTTCGCTGAGAACGCCATAAACCGGCAGCCGCCTGCTGATCGGTCGTATTTTGCTGGGTTGCTTTGGTGTAGGCCGCAATGGCTAAGTCATACTGTCCCATTTGCTCGTGACAGTAGCCTATATATGTATCAATACGCGGAAATATGGGGCGAAGTTGCTGCACACGCTGGTAATTGGTCAAAGCCCCATAATAATTACGATACGTCTGATTAATCAGCCCTATCTGAAAATAAGCCTGGTAATAACCAGGCTGCACTTTCATTGTCTGCTTGTAATAGATCATAGCGCTGTCGAGCTTCCCCTCTGTATGATAAATCAGGCCCCGGCCATAGTACAATCGGGCATTGTTCGGAAAGTAGCGCAAGGCCTGCTGATTATAAACGAGCGCGGAGTTGGGGTCACCAAGCGTTCGATAGACCGAAGCTAACTGATTATAAGTTTCCAGATACCGGGGCTTTAGCCGAAGCGACTGCTGATAGAGGGTCAATGCTTGTGCCGTATCCCCCTGCCGGGCGGCCATCAGGCCATTAAAAAAATAGGCTTCACCATCGTAGGGAGCCATTTGCAGGGCTTTTGCAATGTAAAGTTTAGCTTTATCGAACTGATTTTGCTGCTGTAGTAAATCTCCCTGCAAGGTGTACAGTTCCGGTGTATCGACGCCTAAAATTTCGGCTCGCTGGGCATTCTGGAGGGCTTTGGCAGGTTGCTGCAAGGCCCGCAGAATTTGAGCGCGGGTCAGGTAATAGGATCCATCATCATCGTTCCGGCCAATAGCTTCATCAATATCGGTCAGTGCCTCGTTCATCCGTCCCATCGCCAGCAGAATAACGGCCCTTTTGGCATAAGCCGATGCGGGCGACGATTGGTTGATAGCCAGCGTCAGCGCGCGCAACGCACCCTCTACCCGACTGCTATCGCTTGGTTTTGGAAAGTCAGGGATGTGGGCCGCCTGCCGATTAGTATTGCCGCAAGCGAAAAGAAAGAACGTTACAAAGAATAAAAGAGCCATATACAGGGTGAAGGAGTAAAACCAGGCCATCGATTTCACTCCTTCACCCTGTATATTTTTCATCTCTTTCACGACGCGAATCGATAAAATACGCCCAAAGGTAGCCGCTTTTGAAAGCTATCCGGCATGAACAACTCGCCCCATTCCGGGTTTGGTACGTTACCAAAAACCTGCCCCATCAGGTTGTCCAGAATGAGTGACGAAAACCCAAGCGAATACAGATTAATGATAAAGAAAAAGTCGTTCTGATCCAGTAAATCGGCGCAGGATTTGAGTAGGTCATTCAGTTGTTCTTCGAGCACCCACTTTTCGCCATCGGGACCACGACCGTAGGCGGGCGGATCGAGAATGATCCCGTTGTAGCGATTACCCCGCCGAACTTCCCGCTGAACAAATTTCACGGCATCTTCAACCACCCAGCGGATATTATCTAACTCGCTGTGGTCCATATTCTCACGCGCCCAGCTGATAACGGGTTTTACGGCATCAACGTGCGTAACATCGGCTCCGGCCTGACGGGCCGCCAGCGAAGCGCCACCCGTATAAGCAAACAGATTAAGTACTTTCGGTCGGGAAACGTTGGCCGAAAGTGCCTTTATTTTGTCATGTATATACGACCAGTTATTGGCCTGCTCGGGGAAAATACCCACGTGTTTGAAAGTCGTCAGGGCAAGCTTAAATTTCAGATTCAGGCCACGCTGTCGGAACGAGACGTACCAGGGGTCGCGCATATCAGGCGAGGTTTGCCAGTCACCCCGCTCCGGTGACTGGCGGTCGCGCCGAAAAGTAGCGTGTGCCCGGCGTTCCCACTCTTCGTCTGACAGTGATTTATCCCAAACAGCCTGCGGTTCGGGACGGGCCAGAATAAACTCGCCAAAGCGTTCAAGCTTCTGAAAATTCCCCGAATCAATCAGTTCGTATTCTGCCCAGTTTTCGGGAGTAATCAGTTGAATGTCAGCCATAGTATTTATAATTATGAATGATCAATGATGAATTATTACGCTTCGGGAAAATTGATCATTCACAATTCTTCATTCGTTTTTTGTCCCATTTTCAAAATCAACTCAAACTCGTCGGGACGGACAGGCATAACCGACAAACGTGATTGTCTGATGAGGCTAATATTTGCCAGCAACGGTTCGGCTTTGATATGGGCGAGCGTAACGGGTTTTTCCAACGCCATAACAGGTTCCAGTTCGACAGCTACCCAGCGTAAATCATCGGGTGCGCCCGGGTCCTGATAGAACTCTCGCACTACATTCGCCAACCCGACAACACCGGGTTTGGTAACGCTGTGGTAAAACAGGACATGATCGCCCAGTTGCATGGCCTTCAGGTTGTTTCGAGCCTGATAATTGCGAACGCCATCCCAGACAGCACGGCCTTGTTCGATAAAATGATGCCACCCGTAGGCATCGGGTTCAGATTTGACGAGCCAGTAATTCAATGAGTGTGTTAGCGAATGATGACTGAGTGACTGACTTATGGCAAACCTATTCGCTCAGTTTATCACTCACTCAAAATTTTATCAATAATAATCGTCGTGTTCGGCGCTGTTACCGAAAGGTGAACCGTATTCGTCTGCGTCGTCGTCAAAACGGGAGCCAGCACTATGTAAAGCCAGCGCTTTCTGGATAATCATTATCTGCCCCGTATGGTACATATCATGATTAATAACTCCGTGCAGCATGTCATAATACGTATAATCACGACCAGGCACGATATCTTCCAGGAACTCGTCGTCGTCACGTTTGTCGAGTTCGTTAATGAGTTCTTCCTGGCTCAGGCTCAATTCCATTTCAAGGGCTTCCCACTCAAAATCGTCGACCTTATCGGGTATTGCGCCAAAGTTTTTAGCGGGCGTTATAATATCGAATGTTTCATCGCCCTGCATCTTTTTGACGCAGAAAATCCGCCAGCTGGTCATGTGAAAAACCAGTTCGGCAATGCTGTGCGTATTGGGAGCAATTCGACGCCCGGCCATATCGGGCGTTACACTTCTCAATCCATCAACGACTGATGGACCATGCCAGGCCTCCTCGCCTTCGTAAGTCGTGTTCAATAAGTCAATGATGCGGATGAGTTCGTCGTTAGGGACCATAATCTATGCGTAGTAGAGTTGTCTAATTCTCTGGATTTATCACCAGCACAAGTCAGCAACGTATGTATTATAATTAAAAACAGTGTGAAATTTTCTAAGTAGTTCAGTCGGATCATCCATTCTTTGACTCATTTATATAGTCATATATGGCACAGTTCCGGGCCTGAAACTTAAAATTAGCCACAAAGGTAAGTTAATATCACTGGCTTCCGAAAAAACCGGTAAACAGGTTTAACCAGATACAGGGCTTTCTTGTAAAAAATAACCGGGAACTAAGTAGTATTGTGATAGGGTATCGGCAGGCTCGGCCGCATAGACTAAATAACCGACACCGCATTGTAGCAACCATTTTACAAGAAAGCCTAGTGTTTAACCATATAACTCCAGTTAAACACTAGGCTTTCTCTGGTTAAAACAGAAAATAGAGTGGCATGTTTTATGCAACAAGCTAATCTGTATACTTTCGCCTAGCAACAAGTGACCGAAAAACAGGCACTATGTATGTCTCAGCGGGGAATATAGATTTATGATTCAACCTAAGTTTACACAACTTCTGTTTACCTGCCTGGTTTTGTGTTTTAATTGTTTCGGCCAGACAAGCAAACCCTTGCGTTACCGGTCTGAGATTGGTAGTTATTTTTCAACATCGGGAGAAACACCATTCTGGTTACGAGCCAATCAGTATGGTATTGTCTCGCGCGAAGCTTCCCTAATGACCCTCCGCCATGCTATGCGGGTAGACTATCATGATGCGCCAAAAACTAAACTCGATAGTTTACGGGCGGCCAATCGACGGGTTGACTGGGGCTGGGGGGTCGAAGCGGTGCTGAATGCGGGGTACGCCTATAAACTGCTCATACCGGAAGCCTACGTTAAAGTCAAGTTTGGAAAAGGACTGGAAGTCTGGGCGGGCCGACGACGGGAAACCATCGGTTTAGTCGATTCTACGCTTACATCGGGTTCCTACGCGTGGTCGGGCAATGCGCTGCCGATGCTAAAAATCCAGGTTACTGTTTCTGATTATATGCCCAGGAATGGGCTGTTTGGGCTCAAGGGTTTTTATGCCCATGGTTGGTTTGAGGAGGAGCGGTTCATCAACAATATTCTGTTGCACCAAAAAGCCCTTTATGGACGATTTGGCAAACCACACTGGCGATTAAAACTGTACGGCGGTATTAATCACCAGGTTATGTGGAGCGGAAATACCAAACGACTTCCCGGCTCGGTTATTAAAAACAATCAGCTACCCAACCGGTTCAGTGATTATATCGACGTAGTAACAGCCGTTACGCTGGGTAATCGCACCAATACAGATACCAGTCGAATCAGTTCGTTCGACCGCGAGAACCGCATTGGCAATCACCTCGGCACCGTCGATCTGGGATTTGAATACCTCGGCCGTAATTTTTCTATTTTTGCCTATCGCCAGAATATTTATGAGACGGGTTCCCTATTTCACCTGGACAATGTTCGTGACGGATTAAATGGACTGCGTATCCGTAACCTGCGACCAACCAATCCGGATGGATTCCAGATTCAGACCGTTTTATTCGAATATCTCTTCACAGAAAACCAGGGAGGATCTATTTTTTCGGATGAACTACACCTGCATGGCCGTAACAACTACTTCAACCATTCGCAATATCAGGACGGCTGGTCCCGGTTGGGCCAAACGCTGGGAACGCCTTTCATTACACCCTCTGGCGATAGTCGAACTGATTTACCTCGTTATGGCTTCACGAATAACAATCGGGTAGCTGTCATGCACATTGGGCTGTCGGGGCAGGTCATGGATTTTTTTCGTTTTCAGATTAAAGCATCGTACAGTGAAAACCTTGGCACCTACGAAAAGCCTTTCGATCATCCTGTGCACCAATTCTCTTCGGTTGTAAATATTTCGGCTCCACTGTCAATTTTACATGGTATCACAGCGAACGCATCGGTTGCTGCTGATATGGGCGACCTATATTACAACAGCGTTGGTTTTTATGTGGGCATCCGCAAAGAAGGCCAAAGTCGAAAACGGCGGCAACTAGCCGAATAAGTGTACTTCATAGCAGAGAAGTGCTCCAGGATCATTATGAT
>JANXVQ010000419.1 GCA_025351545.1 Spirosoma sp. | reverse complement strand
CAGGCAGGTAATAAAGTAGAAAACCTGACGCTGATTCCTTCTATGTCAAACGGCGTAAGGTAGTGTCCTCAGTATCGACGCTCCATACGCTGCTCCGGTTTATTAATCACTGTTTTACTTTAGCATGATACGTATAACTCTGTTTTTGATTCTACTTTTGGCCGCAACCCCGGTCATAAAGGCACAGCCATTTGGCAAACTCGTTCAAAAGATGCCCGGCATTGTGTCGTACACCATGCGCGAGAGTTTTAGTAAGGACGTTCCCGGCACGTTAGATAAAATTAAAGCATGGGGCATTACAGACATTGAGTTTTCGAGCCTGTTCGGCAAAACAGCCCCCGAATTGCGGGCACTCCTGGACCAGCGTGGCCTGCATGCCAGCAGTTATGGCGTGAGTTACGATGCCATCGCGCAAAAGCCAGATTCGATCTTGAAAAATGCGAAAGCATTGGGCGTCAAGTATATACGCATTGGTTCGATACCGCACAAGACTGCCGCAACGCTGGAAATAATGCAAAATGCCGTCGACGTGTTTAACCGATTCGGCAAACAGGCGCATGAAAAAGGAATCATGTTCTGCTACCACAATCACGGGTTTGAATTTCAACCTTACGAAAATGGGACGCTGTTCGACTACCTGGTGACGAAAACGAACCCCGACTATGTGGGCTATGAAATGGATGTTACCTGGACCTATTTGCCCGGACAGGACCCGGCGGCACTTCTGACTAAATACCCAAAGCGGTTCCGGCTCATACATTTGAAAGATGTGGAAAAAGGTGTCGCTCATAGTGACAAAGGGGGAATGTCCAACGAGCAATCGGTCATTTTAGGAACTGGCCAAATCGACTGGCCCGCAGTTCTCAAAGCCGCTCGAAAAACCTCTATTGATCACTTTTACATTGAGGATGAAAGTAAAGCTGCCGAAGAGCAGGTGCCAAAGAGTTTGGCCTATTTGAAAAGCCTGTAAATCAGCCAAAACGACAGGCCGCTTCCAGAAGCGGCCTGTCGTTTCTAACAGATATTTAATTCCGGATCTTGTATGATTTTGGCCCCGTTTTCGTTACTTATCAGCGTAGCTACTGGGTTGCAGAGTTAATGGGTAGCTACTGCATACGCTATGAAAACGACCATTACTGTGGGATTACTGGCCATTATAGCCTTCGGACTGGCCGTTTTTTCGTGTGATACAAAAGATACGGATACCTCATTGACCCCGACTCTAACAGGCCGAATGCGTATTGTATTCGATAATGTAGCTGGACCGTCGGACCTGAAACTAAATACAGGAACCTATCAGAATGCCGTTGGCGAATCGTTTGCGGTCACGAAGCTCAATTATTTTGTGAGCAATATCCGGCTTCGTAAAGACGATGGTCGTGAGTATGTTGTCCCTCAAGACAGTAGTTATTTCCTGATTCAGGAGGAAAAGCCAGCTTCCCGGACAATTACGCTGGCCAACGTGCCAACGGGCAACTATACCGGTATCACCTTTCTAATTGGTGTCGATAGCCTGCGCAGTATGGCCGATATTAGCAAGCGGACGGGTGTACTCGATCCTGGTCTTAATAATGGTATGTATTGGGACTGGAATTCAGGCTATATCTTCCTTAAACTGGAAGGTACATCGGCTGCAGCACCTGCTGCCCAAAATAATGCCTTCTTTTATCACATTGGTGGGTTTGGAAGAGCCAATGTCAAGATTAATAATTTGCGCGCCATCACGATTCCGTTCAAAACCGATATCGCGAAAGTGCAGACTGATGCCATCCCATCTGTGCAGCTTAAGGCCGATGTACTGCCTTTGTTTAATGGCACAACAAAACTGAGTATTGTCAAAAATTCATCGGTCATGTTTGACCCGTATTCAACAAACATTGCTGACAATTACTCACAAATGTTTAGTTACGCCCGGATTCAGGCTAACCAATGATGCCACTGGATACGATATTACTCAAGCGTACTGGGCTGGTGGCCAGTTTGCTTTTATTCGCGTTGGCAATATCCTGTCAATCCAATAAGGGAAATGACCCAATACCTGATCCTGTACCGCCCAACCCAGGTGGTGGAGTTGACTATCAAACAACGCCCGTAACGTTTCGTAAACCCGCTAATTTTCCGGACATAGTATACGATTTAAGCCAGAATCTGCTGACGGTTGAAGGCGTGGCTCTTGGAAAAACCTTGTTCTATGACCCTCAACTCTCGCGCGATAGCACCATTAGTTGTGGGTTCTGTCATCAGCAGTTTGCCGGGTTTGGCCACTCCGATCACCCATTGAGCCACGGTATTGGTGGTAAGTTCGGAACCCGTAACGTACCGGGTTTGCAAAATCTGGCCTGGGGTCGCGAGTTCTTTTGGGATGGGGGCGTTACCAGCCTGAATGAATTGCCTATTTCGCCAATACAGAATGCGGTCGAAATGGATTTGAAATTTTCTGATGCGTTGATTCGGGTGCAGAAAAGCCCCGGATACCCGGCTATGTTCAAGGCGGCTTTCGGTTCTGACACGGTTACGACTGCTCGTTTTCTGAAAGCTATTTCGCAATTTCTACTAACGCTCGTGTCTGCCGATTCACAGTATGATAAATACGTCAGAAAAGAGTCTGGGGGTGATTTAAATCCGGATGAGCTGGCGGGCCTGAATCTGTTTCAACAGAAGTGCGCTACCTGTCATGCCACAGATTTATTTACCGATAAGCGTTATCGAAACAATGGCCTTCCTGCTGGTGCTATCAATGATCAGGGACGCTATACGATCACATTAAATGAAGCCGATCGACTGAAATTTAAAGTACCAAGTCTACGCAACATAGAGCGGACGTTTCCATACATGCACGATGGCCGTTTCGCAACATTGGCTCAGGTGCTCAATCACTACACAAGTGGTGTTACCGATAGTCCTTCGCTCGACCCGGTTCTGAAAGCAAATGGAAAACTTGGCATTGCGTTGACTGATACTGAGAAGAAACAGGTTTCTGCTTTCCTGCTTACCCTAACCGATGATACGTTTATTAACAACCGGGCATTCAGTGCCAATTAATCCGGTTTCTAATGCGTGTGGCTTAACCGGTGCTGCCGGATATTGACTAAGTGGGTGATAACCAGACCTGCGGATGCTATGTAAGCAATGTATTCAAAAACAGGAGCTTTCTCTTCCAGTAACAGGGCAACGGTAAATAGGGTCAGAAATACCCAGAGACTTCGTTTAATAGCTACGGGTGCATAATGCCGGGTAGCGAAATAAACGGCTACGATATTAACCCCGATAAACACATAATCCAGACTTAAATAACCAACCCGGAACGTCGAATTCTGGAACAATGAGCTCGTTAACAGCAAGATAGGCGTAATAAGGCAGTGAATAATGCACAATACCGATCCAGTAATGCCGATATAGTCAGCTTTGCGGGAGAGAAGATCTGTTTTCATGAGCAGGCGCAAAAATACGATGCTTTCGGGCAAACGTATTTCCTCTTAACCCACATTTATGCAACAAAGTTGCGTAATGGCTGAATTATGATTTGCGAGGGCATACGCCCTGGTAAATCAATTCAGTTTCGTCAGAAGGGAATAGCCCATTAACTTACCACTTTTGTTGTACGTCTCCGATTTGACGTCGAATAGCTGATTATCGGCCCGGTAGCTAATGATATGCATTGTACTGCGGATGGGTATACCC
>JANXVQ010000410.1 GCA_025351545.1 Spirosoma sp. | reverse complement strand
TTCGTTATCGCCTTCAACCTTGATATTCAGGTTGCAAAGGGCTGTATCGGAGAACGATTTGAAAAAATGATAAAACATTTCGGTTGGCATGTCGCCAATTTTCTCACGTCGGAACTCGGCGCTCCAGACGAGCCACGGACGGCCCGAAAAATCAATGCTAACCTGCGCCAGTGCTTCATCCATTGGCAGCAGAAAACCGTACCGGCTGATGCCTCGTTTGTCGCCGAGGGCACGGCGGTAAGCTTCGCCGAGGGCCAGAGCCGTGTCTTCAATAGTATGATGTTCATCAATGTGCAGATCACCACTAACATGAATGGCGAGATCGGCGCCGGAGTGTTTCGCTACCTGATCGAGCATATGGTCGAAAAAGCCAATACACGTATGAACATCGGCACGGCCGCGCCCGTCGAGGTTTAGCTCGACCCGAATTTGCGTTTCTTTGGTGGTGCGCTCAACGGTGATCGTTCGGGCGGGTAAACGCAAAAACTCGTAAATCTCGTCCCAATCGTCAGTTTTGAGGGCAATGGCGTTTTGCATAACATCAGTTAAGCCCTCAACATCAGCCCCTTGTACGGTGTCCAGACCGTTTGGCGGCAGAAACAAAATCGCCCTGGCGCCAAGGTTTACGGCTAACTGAACATCGGTTAATCGGTCGCCAATAACGTAGCTATTCGCCAGATCATACGAAGCCTCGAAGTACTGAGTCAGCATGCCGGTGCCGGGTTTGCGGGTAGGCGAGTTGTCGCGGGGGAAGTGACGGTCGATGTGTACAGCCGCGAAATTGATGTTTTCGCCCGCAAACGTGTCCATCATCTTATTATGAGCGGGCCAGAACGTACCTTCAGGAAACGAATCGGTACCGAGACCATCCTGATTGGTGACCATAACCAATTCATAATTTGTTTCTTCGGCGATCTTCCGCATGGCCGAAATTGCTTTCGGGATGTAGTCAAGCTTGGCCAGTGAATCAACCTGCTGATCGGGCTGTGGCTCAGCAATGAGCGTTCCGTCGCGGTCAACAAATATTATTTTTTGCATGACATGAATAAGAGAAATCCGACAAAGATACGGTTAGGGCGTATTGCAAACGAAAATATACTACTTTTGCAGTCAGAGTTCTTGTATAGCTGTTTTTACCGTTCTTATCAATATCCATATCATCCCTTAAGTGTATTCGTTGCGACTATAGTTTTTACCATACTATCACAATAAATACCTGTAAATAAAACTATGCGTCTACGCATAGTTTATATCAAATCAGACAGATACACAGCAAAAAGAGCGCCTGTTTCTAATTGAATACCATAACAGAACATACACCTAATAACTCTTAGTTACCAATATGCCAGCAGGATCCAGATTAACCCGCATTGGGGTTTTTTATGACGGAAATTATTTTCTACACGTAAGCAATTATTATAATTATTCTCACGAACGGCGCAGTCGCATAAGTATTTCAGGTTTACATGCATTCATTCGGAGACAGGTGGCCGAAGAGGAAGGCGTGAATGAACGGTTATGTCAGATTGTAGATGCACACTATTTCCGGGGGCGGCTAAATGCCCACGAAGCGAATCAACGGGGTAACCAACTTTTTTACGACCGTTTATTCGACGATATTTTGATGTCGGAAGGGGTTGTAACCCATTACTTGCCAGTAAAAACGTATCAGGGTTACCGGCAGGAAAAAGGTATTGATGTATGGCTGGCACTCGAAGCCTTTGAGCTGGCTCAGTATAAGAAATTCGATGTAGTTGTACTTATTACATCCGATGGCGACTATGTACCGCTAATTCGTAAACTAAACACGCTTGGTTCGCGCATTATGGTGTTGAGTTGGGATTTTGAATTCCTGAATGAACAGGGTGAAAAACAAGTAACCCGAACCTCGCAGGATCTACTGGAAGAAGTTTCTTATCCGGTTGGTATGCATGGACTGATTGATGACCGGAGCCGCCGGAACGATATAGTCATTCAAAACCTATTCGTGAAGCCACAGGCCCGGCCAACGTTCACGGCGGTGCCCAGCAACGGCAGCAGTTACAGCAATGGCAACAGTTTTGCGGCTGGACTGAGTGCGAGTGATGCGTATGAAGAAGCGTATCAACCATCCGACGAGCCGAACTACAACCTTGCTGATACCATAGATGATGACCCTGAAGGTCGAAAAGTTAGCACGATTCGCAGCCTGAAAACAGGGTACGGTTTTGTGAATTTTCCACCAAATAATCTCTTCTTTCATTATACAAGCCTGCTTGATACCGATTTCAATGAATTGCAGGTAGATGATGAAGTTGAATTTACGGTTGGCCACAATGCCGAAGGGAAAGATATTGCTGTAGATGTTCGTTTACTGCCCGTATAATTGTGAATAGTGTTCGTGTGCCGGTCGAGGACCCGCTGGTGTGGCGCTGGAAAGCGTTAGCCTGGGCAATTAGTCAGGAGGCACATAAGAACGGTTTTGTCGCATTCCTGAACAATAACGGGATTGCTTACCCAAATGACCCATTTCCAAACCGACTATTTGTCGGGGCGAAACGGGTCATTTCGTTTTCAGATGAACAGGCAGCCGGTGTAGATGCGTTTCAGGCATTACAAAATGCCCATCACGAACGGCCATCGTTTCTGGTGGGTTATTTTGGATACGATATCAAAAATCAACTGGAAACGCTGACTAGTCGAAACCCTGATCGACTCCATTTGCCGGACGTCTATTTTGTTGAACCGGAATGGATTATCGATTTTGAACAGACTGACGTAATCATTCAGGGAGAAGGTGATGGGCAGATTGTTGCTAATGCTATTCGTGCGTTTATCATCCCACCTGGCGAACCGGCCGGACTGACAAAAAATAAAATACAGTGCCGGGTTACACCCGAAGAGTATCAGCATACTGTTCGCCAAATCCACCAGCATATTCTGGCGGGCGATGTGTACGAATTAAATTATTGCATCGAGTTTTTTAGCGAGAACGCCCAACTTGACCCGCTGGTAACGTACCACGCGTTGAATGAGCGCTCTCCCATGCCGTTTTCGAGCTTCCTGAAAATCGGTGATCACTATGTAATGGGTGCCTCGCCAGAGCGTTTTTTGAAAAAAGAAGGCCGAAAAATTTTATCGCAACCCATTAAAGGGACCATTCGGCGCGGGCAAACGCCGGGTGAAGATGGCCTGCTACGCTCCCAACTCCTGAACTCCGAAAAAGAGCGGGCCGAAAACCTGATGATTGTCGATTTAGTCAGAAATGACCTCGCCAAAAGTGCTGAAACAGGCTCTGTACTGGTCGATGAACTGTTTGGTATTTATGGTTTCCAACAGGTTTATCAGATGATTTCGACCGTTTCGGCAACCCTTCGCGAAAACGTTTCATGGGCCGATGCCATTCGTAATGCGTTTCCAATGGGCAGCATGACGGGCGCTCCCAAAATTCGCGCAATGCAATTAATTGACGAGCTGGAAGTTAGTCGGCGGGGCGTTTACTCGGGGGCTACCGGCTTCGTAACCCCCAATGGCGATTTTGATTTCAACGTCGTTATCCGAACGCTGCTTTACGACGCCCAACGCCGGTATGCTTCCTTTTCGGTCGGGAGTGCCATTACCTACGATGCCGACCCGGCACAGGAGTGGGAAGAATGTCTACTGAAAGCGCGGGCTATCCGGGAAGTGCTGGAATCGTAGAGACGCGTATTCGCGTATCCTTCGCGTCCGCTATTGTTACGTCAAAAAGCCATCCGTACAAGGAGACACGAATACGCGTCTCTACAATTTATGGAATTTACACCTATTTTTTCTCTTATTTAATAAAGCGTGCAACCCTTGTTGGTGATAACGACTCATTAATAGCGAGTTGACCGTTTACGAAATTAACTACTATAAATTTAGTTAAAAATCGTTAACGTTTAACCACGCTGCGTTTATCCGATTAGCTTTGCCAGTAACTTCCTATCCCTTTACTCTAACACTCCATGAAAAACTTTTTCTTACTGGCAGTACTATGCCTGCTTTCAGCTACGCTCTATGCC
>JANXVQ010000368.1 GCA_025351545.1 Spirosoma sp. | reverse complement strand
TATTTGGGGCACCAATATGAAGAAACTGCCCAGTGGCCCGGTTCTATAGAAGCGCATATGGCGAAGGCAAAAGGACAGCCAAATCCTGTAGTCTGGCAGGATAAAGTGATTGCCTGGTATGAGCGTGAGTTCGACCTGCCTGAGCGTAGTGAGTCTATTTCCCGATCAATAATTCAACTAACATTTGGTGCCTGTGGATACGAAACCCGGGTATGGCTCAATGGTCATCTACTCAGCACTATAGAAGGTGAGGACATTCACTATGGAGAGTATACGTCTTTCTCCTATGAATTGGGCGACGAACACCTGCGCCCCGTTAACCGATTGACGGTTCGTATTGCCGACACAATGGATGCCGAAACAACACGTGGTAAACAGGAGTCGCACGTTTATAAACGAGGTGGTATCTGGTATCAGACCTACACGGGTGCCGTGCGCTCGGTATGGCTTGAAACGGTCGAGCGGAACCGATTGAGATCGCGGGTAGGCGTGGCCAGCACCATTGAAGATTTTCTGATGCGGTTTACGCTGACAACTCGCATTCATGACCCCGGCAACTACATTTTGAGAATTCAGGTATTTGAGCGAAAATCGCCCGAATCGGCACCTCCGTTAGCCACGTCTGATTTTCCGTTGCGTTTGGCCGCCGGGCAGAAGCAACAGCGTGTTACGCTTGAGGTGCCGGGTGCGGAGCTTTGGTCGCCCGAAACGCCGGTTCGGTATCGGCTTGTTGCTCAGCTTATTGATGCCGAAGGCCGTGTGGCTCAGATAGAAACGCAGTTTGGATTGCGTAAGATTGAAGCGCGTGGGCGGTATGTTTACCTCAACAATAAGCCCATTTATCTCGACGGTATTTTATATCAGCCCGGAACGGCTACCTACGAAGAAATGAAGCGGCATATGCAGGCAATGAAAGAGCTGGGCTGCAATTTGGTACGCGTCCACATTGCTGGTATCGACCCTCGTATTTATAACCTGGCCGACAAATTAGGGTTGTTGCTCTGGGTCGAAGTGCCTAGCCCACATAGCTCTACAGCCCGGAGCCGCCACAATCACCAGGCCGAATTATTACGAATGCTGGCACTGATTGGCACACATCCATCGGTTATAATCTGGAGTCTTTATAATGAAGACTGGGGCGCTCAGGACATTGCTACGAATCCTGACACTCGTGAGTACATTATGAATATGTACCATTTTATGCAACTGGCCTACCCGCAGTTTCTGGTTGTGGATAATGATGGGTGGCAACATGTTTCTTACGAAGGACGGCTGAAGTCCGATCTGCTAACCGCCCATTTGTACACGCCTGACCTGGCGCACTGGCAATCACTCCTCGATCGACTGATCGCCGGTGATCTGGAAACCGTAGCTGCGTTTCCACTAGTGGTTGGTGATCCGTTTTTTTACCGGCGGCAGGTTCCACTAATTGTCAGTGAGTGGGGCGGGTTTGGCTTTGCTAACTATGGTGGTCCACAAGAATCCGAAGACCGTACCGAACGTATTCACCTTTTTAAACAGGAAATGCGGAAGCGGTCTATCGCGGGTGATGTTTATACACAAGCGACGAATATTGAAGATGAGCGCAACGGCCTGATTGATCCACAAACCGGCGCTTTAACGGTGCCCGCCGGTCTGCTGGCATCGGGCGGCTATATTGATGTACCTCGGCCGCCATTATAATACTGGTCAGCAAGGGGCAATTCTATAAGGCTCATCAGTAATTCTGTAAGCGTGAACAGGAGCTTACCGGCGATATTTGTGTTGTAGAAAAAACAGGTAGAAAATCATGGAAACGCTAAAGTTCAAAACCAATATAAAATGCGGTGGCTGCATTGCAACCGTAACGCCATTTCTGAACGAAGCCGTTGGCGAGGGCAATTGGCAGGTCGATACACTAGATCCGAAAAAAGTACTGACTGTTGAAACGTCAACGCCCGAAATCGTCAAACGGGCAATTGAAAAAGCGGGTTATAAAGCGGAGCCGCTAAACTAATAAAATGATGACAACATCCATTCCCGATTCAGAAACGAAAACCGTCAAACGCGGTGGTTTGCTGGAGATTCGGAAAACATATCCCGTATTGGAGATGACCTGCGCGGCCTGTGCTGTCAGTGTCGAATCGATATTGAAGCACACGCCCGGAGTCAGCGATGCAGGTGTGAACTATGCCAATCAGAGCGCTTGGGTACAGTTCAACCCTAAAACTGTAACGCCAATCGAACTGAAAAACGCCGTCCGGGCGATGGGTTACGACATTATAGTCGAAACCGAAGATGCCGGAGTCGATGCTCGGCAAGTACAGGAAGAAGCGCAGCAAAAACGGGTACAGAGCCTTAAACAACGAACCATTTGGGCGTTGCTACTGGCTCTGCCTGTTGCTGTCATTGGTATGTTTTTTATGGCGCTTCCGTATGGCAATTACATCATGATGGCGCTGTCGGCACCGGTGGTGTTTGGGTTGGGACGGTCATTTTTTGTCAATGCCTGGAAACAGGCGCGTCATGGCAAAGCCAACATGGACACGCTGGTAGCGTTGAGTACCGGTATTGCCTTTTTGTTCAGTGCCTTCAATACAATTTATCCTGAATTCTGGCACAGTCGGGGGGCACATCCACACGTTTATTTTGAAGCCGCAGCGGTCGTTATTGCCTTTATTTTAGTAGGTAAACTTCTTGAAGAACAAGCGAAATCAAATACATCGTCGGCTATTAAAAAGCTGATAGGATTGCAACCTAAAACGGTTCGCCTTGTTGACGGAAATACGGAGCGTGAGATTTCTATTGCTTTGGTGCAGGTGGGTAACTTGCTGGTAGTTAGGCCAGGAGAGAAAATTCCGGTGGATGGTCGTGTCGCGTCGGGACAGTCGTATGTAGATGAGAGTATGATTAGTGGAGAACCGGTGCCAGTATCAAAACAGGCTGGTGCATCGGTTTTTGCCGGGACTATTAATCAAAAAGGCAGCTTCCGGTTTTACGCCGAAAAAGTAGGTGCCGATACGTTACTGGCGCAAATTATACGCATGGTTCAGGATGCCCAGGGGAGTAAGGCTCCGGTGCAGCAAGTTGTGGACCGAATTGCGGGAATTTTCGTGCCCGTTGTATTGGGTATTTCAGTGTTGACCTTTGTTGTCTGGATGGTTTTCGGGCACTACCTGGCGCCAAATAGCGACCCGTTTACAACCGCTCTCCTGACCTCGGTAACGGTATTGGTTATTGCCTGCCCCTGTGCGCTGGGACTGGCTACGCCAACGGCTATTATGGTGGGCGTTGGCAAAGGAGCTGAGAACAATATCCTGATCAAAGATGCTGAAAGTCTGGAAATTGCCCACACGGTCAATGCTGTAATACTGGACAAAACCGGCACGATCACCGAAGGAAAACCGCTCGTGACAGACCTGCATTGGGTCGTTGCTGATGGCGAACAAGCCCAGCTACGGTCGATTCTTTACTCGTTAGAGAAGCAATCGGAACATCCGCTGGCTGAATCAATAGCAGCTTATTTGACCAACTCCGAATCGGTATCAGTAGAGGAGTTCGAGAGTATAACGGGGCGGGGCGTTAAAGCGCTTTATCAAAACGAGGTGTATTTGGCAGGTAATCAAAATCTGCTGACAGAAAACCAGATTGACTTATCTGCCGAACTGACGCTACAAGCTGAAACCTTGAGGAATCAGGCCAAAACCGTCATATTCTTTGTCCGGCATGGAGATGTCCGGCATGGAGATGACAATTATAAAATAGACAGGAAGAAAGGTCAGGTGTTGGCTATTATTGCTATTGCCGATCCCGTTAAGCCGACTTCGGCAAAGGCCATTGAAACGTTGCAAAGTCGGGGTATTGAGGTGTATATGCTTACTGGCGACAATGTGCAAACGGCTGCTGCCGTAGCGAAACAAGTGGGGATTCGCCAGTATAAAGCTGAGATGATGCCTACTGATAAAGCCAATTTCGTGAACGAATTGCAGGCTGCTGGAAAGATAGTCGCGATGGTAGGCGATGGCATCAACGACTCGCAGGCGCTGGCTCAGGCTGATGTGAGTATTGCCATGGGAAAAGGCTCCGATATTGCTATGGATGTGGCCCGAATGACACTGATTACGTCTGATTTGGCCAGTGTTCCCAAGGCTCTTCACCTGTCGAAGCAAACCGTTCGCGTCGTTCGCCAGAATTTATTCTGGGCGTTTATTTACAACCTGATCGGTATTCCTATTGCCGCCGGAGTGCTGTACCCGGCCTTTGGTTTTCTACTGAATCCCATGATTGCCGGAGCGGCTATGGCGCTAAGTTCTGTATCAGTGGTGACCAATAGTCTGCGATTGGGAAGAATAAAACTGTGAGTATTTTATAATCACAAAAATGCCCAACCAATTTCCTGGTTGGGCATTTTTGTGATCTACTAGCTTAAAAATTAGTCTTATTTGGCAGCAACCGTACCTATCGCACCACGTAATGCACGTGGGATTTCGATGCTGGCCACTGGGTTCGTCGCTTCTTCAAGCATTTCGATATTATTTACCGGAATCTGACCAACACGAACAGATTTACCAAGCTCAAGAGTTGACACATCCACATCAATAAAATCAGGGATGTTTTCAAGGTTACCCTTCACGCGCAGTTTCCGAACACGGATTACCAGTTTACCACCTTGTTGCACACCTGGAGCTGTACCAAGTAAACGAACTGGAACGGCAATTTTAATAGGTTTCTTATCAGTCACTAACAGGAAATCGGCGTGTAGCAACACGTCGCTTACTGGATGAAATTGGGATTCCTGAAGAATAGCCCGGTATTCAGCACCCTCAATGTTGAGAGCCACTTCAAAAATATTGGGCGTATAAATCAAATCGCGGAACAGAATCGCCGGGGCATAGAAATGCACCTGCTCATCGCCACCATACAAAACACACGGAACATTGCCCTCGGCCCGAATCGCTTGTGATTCCGTGCGGCCGAGATTCGCTCGTTGATACCCTACAATCTCGATTTTTTTCATTTTATGTAATGCCGAATGTCCACATTCGACTGGAAAAGATGAAAAATATCCGGACGTGGACGCCCGGCACTCCGTTAATATTTTATAAACAAAGAACTAATAGATTCATGGTCTCGAATACGGCCAATGGCTTTGGCAAATAATTCTGCCACCGACAATATTCTGATTTTTTCGTTGGATTGATTCATCGGCAACGTATCGGCAACAACTAATTCGACCAACTGCGAATTTGCAATATTTTCGTGGGCCTTGCCAGACATAATCGGGTGGGTGCATACCGCCCGAACCGATAAAGCCCCCTTGTCCATAATAATCTGGGCTGCTTTGGCCATTGTGCCGCCAGTGTCAATCAAATCATCAACCAGCACCACGTTAGCCCCTTCAACGTCGCCAATTACTTGCATCGACGCAATTTCATTAGCCCGTTTTCGGTGTTTATCGCACAGTACAATGTCGGCGTTGAAATGCTTTGCGAATGTACGAGCGCGATTTGCACCACCCACATCCGGCGAGGCAACCACCAGATTTTCCAAGTTCAGGCTTCGGATATACGGCACGAAGATCGATGTTCCCTCCAGATGGTCTACCGGAAAATCGAAGAAGCCCTGAATCTGCCCTGCATGAAGGTCAATCGTCATTAGCCGGTCAACGCCCGATGCTGCCAGCATATTGGCAACTAATTTGGCGGCAATCGACACACGAGGCTTGTCTTTGCGATCTTGCCGGGCGTACCCGAAATAAGGAATCACAACCGTTACATAGTGCGCCGAAGCTCGTCGGGCGGCATCGACCATCAAGAGTAACTCCAGTAAATTATCGCCGGGTGGGGGTGTAGACTGAATCAGAAATACATCACAACCACGAACCGACTCTTCAAAACTGGGCGACATCTCGCCATCGCTAAATCGTCGGCAGGTGTAGCCGCCTAAGTCTTTACCGTAATAGTGGGCAATTTTTTCAGCCAGGTAAGTAGATTGACTGCCTGAAAAAATCTTAACCGGGTTAAACGAAGCCATGAGTGCCTGACAAATTTCCCGCAAAGGTACGGAAAAAACAGGCCGCTTGCTGATGCGATGTCAAGTTTCTTTGCTGAATGTGCGCCCAATGCCTTGATTTAATGCTAAAAAAGATCGGCCTTTGGCCATATCGTACGATAAAATCACAAAACAATTCGCCCTTCTAAGGCTTTGGTAACTATGAAGATACCGATACCTATCCTCACAAATGATGCGTCAATAAATCCGTTATCGGGTGTGGATACAGACCGAATAAATGCTTTACTCAAACAGATAGCTGAGGCTGCCGCTAAGACAGATAATGACAAGACGTTTCCTGAAGATGCATTTGGCTGGCTGGCCGATGCTGGCTTACTTGGCGTGACGCTTCCGGGTAAGCCGCTGGACTACCAATTGCCCGTTGCCGACCGGCTTCTGCAACTCCTGAAATGTATAGGAGCCGCTAATCTAACGGTTGGGCGTGTTTTTGAAGGTCATATTAATGCGTTGAATCTGATTCATTTATACGCAACACCGGAACAGAAAAAAGTCTGGTATGCCGATGTGAATCAGTATATCCGACTGTTTAGTGTCTGGAATACGCAGGCAGACAATGGTGTAAAAATTCATTCTATTGGCAACGGACGCTATCGACTGGAAGGCACGAAAACGTTTTGCTCGGGTGCCGGTTGGATTCATCGACCACTCATAACGGGTCAGTTGGTTGGTGCTGACAAGCAAGGCTGGCAGATGTGTGTTATTCCAACTGAGCATGTGAAGGCGATTCCGCAGGACGATAGTTTTTGGCAACCGCTGGGTATGCGTGCATCGGTCAGTTATAAAATGGATTTTACTGATGTTGAACTCTACGAAAATGATCTCTTAGGTCAGCCAGACGACTATTATAGACAACCGTATTTCAGCGGGGGAGCCATTCGATTTGCTGCTGTGCAATTGGGTGGGGCCGAAGCGTTATTCGACGCAACACGTTCATTTTTATTATCCATGAACCGCATCGATGATTTGTTCCAACGAACACGATTGGCCGAAATCGCCTGGCTAATTGAATCGGGAAATCAGTGGATTAATGCCGCCGGTGCGAAAACAGATGCCTG
>JANXVQ010000295.1 GCA_025351545.1 Spirosoma sp. | reverse complement strand
CCCAACTCAGCATTATCGAACCCAACAATTGCCGCCACCGATTCCCCAATCGGTACGTCTTCGGTACGGCCAAAGCCATAAATTAACACGTCGCGAACGTATTTTCGCCGGGAAAATCCCACACTAAACAAGGTTACACGGCTGTCCTGATAAATCTGATTGGTATCAGCCGTAACATTGGGCCGTTTACTATAGGTGTAGGTTGTATTACGCAGTGCTACAATGAGTCGTGATCGACCCTTTTCTTCGGTATCGCGCTGCTTATAGAACAACCGAAACGACCGCCCAATCCAAATGTCGGAGTAATTATAACCGAGCGGAACCAGCACAACACTATCATTTCGGGTAATAAGTCGATTGTTGATCTGCGTGTGATTCAACTCAATTGACCCGGCATATTTCATATCAGGTGTCAGAAAAGGCCGATATAATTTTATGGCTGCCTGTTTCAAATCGCGCAAATACAATAAATCTGCTTCGGCAGTCAGGAATGTTTTTCCAATGAATGGTACTTTATAGCGACCCTGATATTCTACTTTTTGGCGTGGATCAGTACCCGAATAGGCTACCTGAGCGAAAAGCTGGTGACCTAACCCTCTGAAATTGATCTGATCAAAGCCAACACTAAAATTGGTAAGCCCACCAAATCCACCATTAGGCAGCAGTGACCAAACGTCCTGCGTAATCACATACACATCTACAAATTGCTTGCTGCCAGCACGCGGCAACACCAAGATACGGGCATCATGAAAGATTGATGTACTCCGTAATAATCGTTCATTGTCGCGAAGTACCAACGGGTCAAGTATATCGCCCTGCTGAAAAAGCAGGTAGGAATTTCGAATAACATGCTCCCGCGTGTTGGTGTGCAGGCGGCTGCCTGTACGCTCAATCCAGTTGGCGGGTTTGCGCAAGGTGTCATAAACCGTTTGCCCAAATACACTGAGTCGCTTAATATAAATATCGCCAATGATCTTGCCATCAAATATTTTGAACGGGTTCATTTCAATCTGATTGACCTCACCCGTTTTAACCCGACTATTATAAACATCCTGAAAAACAGCATCGTATAGTTGTCGGGTCAGTCTGTGTTTATACATTTTGGTTTTCAGACGGCTATAAAACACACTGTCACGATGCATCAAAACACTATCCGTCATAACTGAATGAATAATGGCTGATGAATCCAGGAGGCTTACCTGCTGAATTGGCTTGTGCTCCAGCGTATCTATTTTTTCGATCTTCCGTTGACTTGTATCAGCCTGACCGGCCGCACTGATCGAGTATCCGACAACGAGCATCAGGCACACCAGAAAATGGCGCAATGCTGACCTATATTCGTTCGGACTCAATGGATACATTTGGAAAAGATAACGTTGATGAGAGTGCTGTATATATGAATGGTTTAAGCACAAGAGATGGACAAATCAGGCAACAATTAGCAGCTAACAAATTCGCAATAACACTTTCATTATGAATTAATTAAAATTTCAAATCAACTAAAGTAGCTATGCTGTTTAAACCTATAAGTTTTTTGAAACCACACCGGCGACCCGGCTTTTAGGTTTATAATCAGGAAATTACCTTAATATTTTCCAATCAACTTATTAACAGGTTATATATCTACTTGTTTTTGAAGCCAGAGATCCCGTTGCCGTTCAGAACCAAACTGGAAATAATGGAAGCCAAATGGCTCGAAGTTCATCTTTTTATAAAATGCCAGTGCCCGTTCATTTCGCTCCCACACACCAAGCCACACGGCCTGATAACCCTGTGCTTTTGCCCAGTCAGTACAATGGGTTATCAAGGTTCTTCCCTGCCCTTGCCCTATCTGCGATTGCAGCAAATAAATACGTTGAATTTCAATGGCATTGCGATGCTTCATCCGTCGTGGTGGAGCATGCCGATATAGTTTGGCATACCCAATGGGCGTGCCGTCGGGTAACTCCATCAGAAAAAACGTTGCCCGCAGATCGGCCAGTTCAGCTTCCAAACGGGATTGTGTCAAGGCCGTCTGAATATATTCGTCAACAAGATCGGCTGGATTGTGAGGTGGCCCGAAAGCTTCACGCATAGTTATTGCCGAAAGATCCGTGAGTAGGGTTGCATCGGCAATAGTAGCAGGTCGAATAAGCATGGCGCAGGTAAGTAACTGACCAATTTACGTAAAAACCCCGGCTTTGAGTATTTTTACCATCTGTCTCTCTACTTGTATGTTTGCATTACGATACCCTTTGATACTCGCGTCGGGTTCTCCCCGCCGAAAACAACTCATGACCGATGCGGGCTTTTCGTTCACCATCGAAACCCGCCCTACTGACGAACTATTCCCGGAGAATATGCCTGTCAATGAAGTAGCTGAATACTTGGCTTGTCAGAAAGCCGGGCAATTCAGGGCCGATCTCAGCAACCGGATCATCCTCTGCGCCGATACGGTTGTCATTCTAGCTAATCAGATTCTGAATAAACCTCAAAACGAAGCCGATGCCCAACGAATGCTGCGATTGTTGTCGGGCCAAACGCATCGCGTACGAACGGGCGTTGCTATTCTGGCACCTGACCGCGACGGCGAACCGCAACTTCAGTCATTTACGGATGAAACGACGGTACAGTTTGCCACCTTGACCGACGATGAAATTACCTATTACATTCGGGAATGTAAACCCTTCGATAAAGCCGGATCTTATGGGGCGCAGGATTTCATAGGTCTCGTGGGTATTGAACGGCTGGATGGGTCATTTTACACTGTTATGGGTTTGCCAACGCACCAGGTTTATCAGGTACTGAAACAGTATAGCCAGTAATTTTCTAGTGTACATAGAAGTACTATCAGCTTCTTATCCAATTCATTAACCAGCAAAAAAACACGAAATGTCCAGGATTTTAAAAGAATCAGTTGGGTTGTAGTATGGATTTTAGCCTACTAGCCTCGCCTGGCAAACTCCCGGCAAGACTTCACAGTTTTCAAAAAAAAGCAAAAACCAGCATGACGGCAACGAATTCCGTTTATTCCAATAGCGAAACTGTACCTACTCAACCGCCATTAAATTCATCGATTGTTGGTCATAAAGGTATTCATTACGAAATCTTCGTTCGCTCGTTTGCCGACTCTGATGGGGATGGTATCGGCGATATTAATGGAATAACGAGTAACCTCGATTATTTGAAAAATCTCGGCATATCGGCCATTTGGCTTATGCCCATTAACCCTTCGCCAACGTACCATAAATACGACGTTACCGATTATTACGGTATCGACCCGGAGTATGGCACAATGGACGATTTCAAACGACTGATTGCCGAGGCTCACCAACGCAACATTGCCGTTATCATTGATTTAGTCCTGCACCACACCAGCATACAGCATTCCTGGTTTCAGGAGGCATCTAAAGGGCCAGACAATCCTTACTGGAATTACTACAAATGGCTCCGGCCCGATGAAATTAAACGGCGCAATCTGGCCAACCGAGACATCACCGCCGATTCTGGCGAGCGTAATCCCTGGCACTCTATTCGCGGCTCAAGCTATCCCGAAAAATACTACGGCATGTTCTGGAACGGCATGCCCGACCTGAACTTCGACCATCCGCCCGTACGGGAAGAGTTCTTCAACATTGCCCGCTACTGGCTCAACGATATCGGTATAGATGGTTTCCGGCTAGATGCGGCCCGCCATCTTTATCGTGAATCCGAAGAGCCGAAAAATTATGAATTCTGGCAGGAGTTCGGTCGCGTCGTTGAAGCCGCTAAACCCGGTGCCTATACCGTTGGCGAGGTCTGGACACGCCCCGAACGTATTGCACCCTATTTCCGGGGATTTAAAGCGAACTTCAATTTTGATCTACAATTGATGATTGCGGAAATCGTTCAGCAAGAAGATGATACGGAAGATTTAGTTGAGTTTTTGATTTATGTTCACGCTACATTTGGCAACGTCAATCCTCAATTCATTGACGCGCTGCTCCTGTCTAACCACGATCAGAACCGGATCGGGAGTTTGCTGAAGGGCAATATCAGCCGGCTAAAAGTCGCGGCTAATTTACTACTCACGCTGCCGGGTTTACCCTATCTTTATTACGGCGAAGAAATTGGCATGTTGGGCATGAAACCCGACGAAACTATTCGCGAGCCGTTCCTGTGGGACGTTCGCACCCGCGACCGGCAACGCACGCATTGGCGCCGGGGCCGTTATTCGACCAGTCAAACCATACGACCACTAGCCGAACAGCAAACAGACCCCGATTCGCTATTTAATCATTACAAACGGCTGATTCATTACCGCAATAGTCATTCTGTGCTGAATGATAACCTGAGCCGATTAGAGCAGACAGGAATTCGGCAAGAGGGAATTGTGGCCTTTATTCGGCAAAACGGCAACAGGAAACGCGTATTAGTCGTACATAACCTTACCAAAAAACCCATCGACGTTGTATTTTCTCCTGATGAAAACTGGTGCCAATGCCTTATATTCGAGACCATTTCAGGTAGTTCATTTACAAACGAACGGATAACGGTGCCGGGATATGGATGCGTGATTGTCGAGTAAGAATCATACCAGAATTTGTACGCCAACCAAAATACAGGTAACGTCAAGTATGCCGGCAACGGATCGGATATAGCGGGGAGACTATTGATAAAACCTATGTAGCCAGCAAAAATCCAGCGTTATCTTTAAACGTATAGCTCTATCTTTGCCCAATTTATAGTTATACTGTTCTTATGGCCCAATCCCTTAGCGTCCGCCATCTGGTGGGTATCAAAGACCTGACCGAGTCTGACATTCAGCTTATTCTGGAAACGGCCC
>JANXVQ010000283.1 GCA_025351545.1 Spirosoma sp. | reverse complement strand
TCTCTCTGATGCGTGGAGATGTTTCTGAATTCGTTGGACAGTTGGTTGAATCGTTTCGCCAAACGGCTGACCAAAAAGGGGTAACGCTCGAATACACCGTCGAGTATTTGCCTGGAGATTATTTATTCGACGCCGATAAATGGGAGAAAATTTTAACTAACCTCCTGTCAAATGCCTTGAAATTTACCGTCGGCGGTGGGCAGGTAACCGTCATGCTTAAGCCAACGGATTCGGCTATAGGTGACGTAATTTCCAGTGTACAAATTGTTGTTGAGGATACGGGTATCGGTATACCAGCCGAAAAACTTCCGCACGTGTTTAACCGGTTTTATCAGGTAGATGATTCTCGTACACGTGCCTACGAAGGCACAGGAATTGGGCTGGCCCTGGTAAAAGAATTGATCGAACTGGTAGGAGGGGGCATCACTGTTGAGAGTCAACCCGACAAGGGGACCCGATTTCAGCTTGAGTTACCCGTTCAGTTGGCAACGGTAACTGATACCCAGGTGTCCGGGATAGTAATTCAGGATAAAACGTACACCACTTTCGATTCACTGATAGAAAAGGCACCCGTTCCTGATAAGCAACCGACCAACGAATTGCCGCTTCCGCTCGTACTGATTGTTGAAGATAATGCTGAACTGCGGGAGTTTCTGGCTACTGAATTGGCGGATTCTTACCAGATTCTGCGTGCAGCCAACGGCGAAGAAGGCTGGCAGCTAGCGCAGGCAGAACTACCGGATATTGTAATTTCGGATGTGATGATGCCCAAAATGGACGGGTACGAATTAACCAAACGCATCAAAAACCACCCGGATACCCATCATATAGCTGTGGTTATGCTTACCGCAAAGGCCGCTCAGCACAGCCGATTGGAGGGCTTAACAACGGGAGCCGACGAATACTTGTCCAAGCCATTTCATGCCCAGGAACTGCGCCTGCGACTTCGTAACCTGATCGATCGTCAGCAAAAATTACGTGACCTTTACCTTCGGCAGTTAACCCAGCCAGACATACCTATTTCGCAGGAAACCGCGCGCGATCCATTTCTGCAGCAAGTGTATGAACTGCTGGAAAAACACCTCGACGATTCGTCACTTAACGTCGATTGGCTGGCCGATCAATTGGCCATGAGCCGTAAAACACTTTACCGCAAAACGCATAGCATGACCCAGTTGGCCCCCAATGAACTGATTCGTCATTATCGGCTTCGGAAGGCTGCGGACTTGCTGCGAGCGGGAAATAACGTGACCGAAACCGCCTTTATGGTCGGATTTAAAACCGCGTCGCACTTCACTATTGTTTTCAAAGAATTTTACCGGCAAACGCCAACGGAGTTTGTTACGAATGGCTTTCGGAGCGTCTAATCGTGAAAAATTGTCCCAAATCAGACAGAAAAAGTCTCAAATCAGAAAGTGCGTTTCAATGTAACCGGCGATATTTGACCCATCCATACACAGTAAAAACCTTTCTGTTTTTCGTACTCGATCTAACCGGTTTACTTAGGTAGGGTACGTACAATGAATCCATATCTATCCACATAATTGCTCACTGTATCGGTCAGATTTTCGCAATCTGACTGATACAGTGAGCTTATTTGTAGCTACCCCAGCGCTACTAATTCTTTCAAATCATCATCACTCAGATCGCCCAGCCAAGTTTCGCCGGTCTTTATACTGAGGTCGGCCAGTTCGCGTTTCGACCGAATCATGGCGTCGATTTTTTCTTCCAGCGTTCCCTGATTCATGAGTCGATATACCAGCACGTTTTTGGTCTGCCCAATACGGAACGCCCGGTCAGTAGCTTGCGATTCCACCGCCGGATTCCACCACAAATCGTAGTGAATGACGTGATTCGCCTGGGTTAGGTTCAGGCCCGTACCACCCGCTTTGAGCGACAAAATAAAGGTATGATCGCTGCGATTGCGCTGGAACTGCTCCACCATCCGGTCGCGCTCGGGCCGTGATATGCCGCCGTGTAAAAACAGGGGCTGCGTGCCAAATGCCTGCTGAATAAACTGTGCCAGTAACTCGCCCATTTCGCGATACTGTGTAAAAATCAATACTTTCTCGTGGTTGGCGTAAATCGTTTCGAGCAGGCTGAGCAGTAACGTCGCCTTGCCCGATAGGGCGGGAGAATCATTACCTCGTTTAAGATATTGACGTGGGTGGTTGCCAATCTGCTTGAGCGCCGTCATAAGTTTCAATACGAGTCCCCGGCGGGCAATCCCGTCTTTCTCTTCAATGGCCCGCAAACTCTCCTGAACCACACTTTCGTAGAGTGCAGCCTGTTCGGGCGTGAGCGTGCAAAACTGGTTGTTCTCAATTTTGTCGGGCAGATCGCTGATGATACTTCGGTCGGTTTTGACACGCCGTAGCAAGAACGGACTGGTTATCCGTCGGAATTGATCGAGCTTCTGATGGTCGCGTTCCTGTTGAATTGGCTTGCCAAACTCCTCATTGAATTTGCTTATTCCACCCAAATAGCCCTTATTCACGAAGTCCATAATACTCCAAAACTCTGACAGCCGATTCTCGACAGGCGTACCACTAAGGGCGATTCGGATGGGGGATTTCAGTGCTTTAACGGCTTTTGTCTGCTCGGTATCTGCATTTTTTATATTCTGTGCTTCATCAATAATAACGACTGCCCAAGTAGTTTTCCTGAGCTTGTCGAGGTCGGAGCGAACCACGCCATAGGTAGTCAGTACCAAGTCGTATTTGTCAGATTCGGGCGGGAATTTTCGGTTTGCACCATGATAGACCCGCGCTTGCAAATCGGGTGCAAAGCGCTCAATTTCTTTCTGCCAATTGGTTAAGAGTGTTGTTGGTAAGACGACGAGTCCTTTTTGTTTTTTGAATCGTCCTTCCTGCTTAAATTTAAGCAGGAGCGCAATTATCTGAATTGTTTTACCAAGGCCCATATCGTCGGCCAGCAGGCTTCCCATGCCGAGGGCGGTATTTTTGATCAGCCAGTCGTAACCGCGTTGTTGATAAGGGCGGAGTGTAGCGTTCAACGAATCGGGCAATGGTTGAGAAGCACTTTCGGTAAACTGCTTGATTACATCCCGAACATCGGCCGATAAGCCTAACCGACCACCCTTGTATTCTTCTGATAAAGCGGCCTTAAGTAGTTCAGCCCCTGTTAGTTCTGGCGGGTTTTCGAGTTGTTTATATAGTTTGGTCAGGTCATTTGGATCAACCAGCACATATTGATCCTTTATTTTGACTAAGCCTGTTGTGCGCCCTACCAACTTCTGAAACTCTTTTATGCTTACCATCTCATCGCCAAGGGCCACTTGCCAGTCGAAGGTCAGCATGTCATCCAGCCGCATAAACGCATTATTGGCCGTGACTTTGGCTTTAAGCCGTCCACCCGCCTGTGGTCTTACCCAATGCCGGAGCGACTTTGGCAACCAGAGGGCAATGCCAAGCAACTGCATCCGGGGCAACGTATCGAGCAAAACCCGTACAAACTGCTCCGGCGAATAAGATAAGTAAGCGGTGCTCTCACTTGTTTTGGTGAGTTTGGTCAGGTCGGGGAAATGTCGCGACAGTACGAGCAAATCCTGTAAAACGGCCATTCTAATGCGCTCGTGCTTCTTTTTTGTGAGTATTTCCGGTAAAGGGATCGGTGCCGACGGCGTTCCGCCTACATCCGTCGCGTCGCGGTCACGAATGAGCAGGCTCAGTCGAAACTCGTCGCCAAGTTCACTGTCTTCAACGGCCAGAATCGGTACAAACCGTTTGTGTGTCAGGTAAAAATCGTTCAGCCAAAGTTGAATCGCCAAGGGCATTTCCTTTCGGCCAAACCCCTCAAATCGCAGCGTTTCAATGCCAAAGAATAGTCGGTCGGCGTCTTCAAGGGGCCAGCGTTCCCAAAGCTCGATGGTTGTTGGCTTTATGACCCGACGCAAAAACAGGGAGCAAAGGGTCAGAATCTGTTGCTCGTCGGGTAGGGCCAGCCAGTCTTTTTGCCAGCGTATGGTTAGTAATGTTGGCGGGAGTTGGGTGGCCAGCTGGTCGGTCAGGTATTTGATTGTTTCGTTAAGCGTTGCGGGCAGCCAGCGCACTCGATATTGATCTTCGGCTACCCCAACGCGCAACAACTGCGGCACGACTGCCCCCCGGCGCAACAGTGCCGCCGAAAACTGATGTGTCAGGTACAAGGCCCGAACAGAATCGCTCATTTCGGGCCAGTCGGCTTCGGTGAGTGTATCCAGCCAGCTCACCAAGTCGTTTATCTTGAACTCATTAAGCTGCCGGGGTTCGCCATGCTCGCTGAACGCATTTATTTTCTTTACAGACATCAACTCATCGAGCTGTAGCTCAATGCTATCGCTGAAGTCGAGTCGTTCTGCCTTAGCCAACGATTTTACATCTGACAACGGCTTACTAAATAGCTTGTAAGATTTGGCCAGCGATTTGTGAAAATCACCTTTTGTAAACGTAACATCCGTTGAAAGCAGGCTGAGAAGCTGGTCGGCCAGAGATGGGATTGTTGCAAAATCCAGATTAGCACGGGCTTTTTCGTCGGCTTGCCAATCCTCATCATCGGGAAACTCATCGGTGCCAATATCTTTAAACAAAACAACATTTCCCATGCTGCCGCCCACTGTTTCGGTCTGGTCTTTTTGGAGTTCAGCCAAAATGTCCAGACTTTTTAGTTGAAATACCAGAAAGGGATTCCGGTCAATTTCATTGGCAATCACATACACCACTGCCGCGAGGTGTTTGCAGGGAACAGCAATATCGGGGCAGGAGCAGCCCATCGACAAATCCCGGAATGACTGCGGAAACAACGTAATACTTCGCCGATTGGCGAACTCGATCAGTTCTGGGGGGAGCTGGCGATTCAGGAGTTGGGCCAGTATGGCCGGGTTCTCCCGGATTTCGGCCAGTAGCCATTCTTTCTCCTGCTCGGTAAATAACGGCAGCGATAATTTGGCTTTATAAGGTCGGGGTGCCGACCCTTTGATGGATGCGCTAATCTGGTTTTTGGCAATAGTCAGCC
>JANXVQ010000282.1 GCA_025351545.1 Spirosoma sp. | reverse complement strand
GACCAGCTTCATTGCTTACCCAATGTTTTTTGACCGACAAATTTTCCATAACACCCTCGGCCAATGTAATGGCGGTTCCGCTCGGCGCATCTTTCTTTGCGGTATGATGAATTTCGGTCATTGACACATGGTATGATGGATAGTTTCGCATAAACTGTGCCAGTACCTTATTCAGCCGAAAAAACAGATTAACGCCAATGCTATAATTAGACGCATAGAAAAACGCGCCTTTCTTACTTTTGCAAAGTTCCACAATTTCAGCACGATGGCTGAGCCAGCCTGTTGTACCAGAAACCACCGGCCAGCCCCGATTAAGACAATATTTTATATTTTCAGTCGCCGATTCGGGTGAACTGAACTCAATAACAACATCAACGGCGTCGGCTTCGAGGTCATTTAAATCTGAATGGTTATCGGCGTCAATGCGGCCTGCAATCTGGTAACCCCGTTCGAGCGCAATCTGCTCGATAGTCTTTCCCATTTTGCCGTAGCCGAGAAGGAGAATATTCACTTGGTTTGTGGTTTGTGTTTCTTGGTGGGCTGGCCAGTCTGTCGGTGCGGCAGAATTATTTTCGCGTCAGCCTACAAAAAACCGTACATATTATTTAAATGTAAACGCTACCCGAACGGCCGGAACAAAACCCATACCGGGCACGGGCAACACATTGGGCTCGACGAGCATCGAGATGTCATCGGTCAAATCAAAGGTTTTTAAATGGGCAGCTACGTTGGCTTCGACAATATTGATCGCCCATAAAACACCAGACAAAAGCAGGTTCAAATCTCGATACCGGCGGAATGTGTCGTATGCATTTTTGGCATTCGCACTGGTGCGAAAAATGACCTGTTTACCCGCAAAAGGGTCCACCGTAATCGTTACTTCTGTTACGGGTATGTACTGGGCTTTCGTTGTGATGGGTGCGCCTAAAATAGGCGGGTATAGGGCCGGGTCGAGTATAGCGCTAAACGTTTGGCCTATAGTAAAAAGGCCGTCGGTTGCTCTGTCGCCGTAAAGTAGCCGACTGTAACCAACTGCGGCTTCTTTAGCCATGCCGCGATATTTGACGAATAGATAGCCCATTACGCCAAAACCGACATAAATAAAGGGTATTTTATAATACTGGCGATTATAAGCCTGTCCTAAACCGGGCAGCATCAACGACCGAAGTGTCGCTTTCTTTGGGATGATTTTATGGATGGCGGCTTCCTGTTTGGCTGTTACCTGAATGGTATCCTGATTGTCAAGCGAGGTTGTTGCGTCATCGGTCAGCACCGACGTTCCCACCTTGATTCCATTGCGTTGAACCGTTGGCGGAATCGTGTCGCTGGCAGAACGCGTCTGTCGGGTCGAATCAATAGCGGCTGGTGTTCGCGCTGGTGTAATCGCCGGCCGTTGCGCAAATGCGGGATGAACGGGCAGGCTGAGCAACAGGAATAGGGCTCCTATAAGTAAGATGAACGACTGCTTCATGCCCACACAACGGCTCAACTCCCATCTTCCGGGCAGCCCTTTCACCCTTTTAAGGTAATTTAACACGTTTACGCCTGTGAGTTCAGCACTTCCAGAATTTTGGTTAGCTCTTCCTGAGAAGTAAACGGAATCTTAATTTCCCCCTTATGTTTCTCGTCGGCTTTTATGGATACACGGGTGCCAAACAACGACGACAATTTAAACTGAAGGGTACGCATTTCCTGCTTTGGCAACGTAGTATGCCGGGCAGACGCAAGTTCGTGGGTATCGTCAGCTAAATTCCGAACGGCTTCTTCCACCTTTCGAACCGACCATTCTTCGTCAACAGCCTTTGTAAAGAGTCGAATTTGGGTATCCGGGTTTTCGATATTGATAATAGCACGGGCATGGCCCATCGAAATTCTATTGTCGCGCAGTGAAGCCTGAATAATGGGCGGCAGTTTCAGCAACCGAATATAGTTGTTAACCGTCGTACGATTCTTGCCAACACGCTCGCCCAGTTCTTCCTGTTTCAAACTACACTCGGTAATGAGCCGTTGGTAGCTGAGTGCAATTTCTATAGCGTTAAGATTTTCGCGCTGAATGTTCTCAATAAGAGCCATTTCCAACATTTGCTGGTCATTGGCCGTGCGAACATAAGCTGGGATATGGGTGAGGCCAACAATTTTAGAGGCTTGCAAACGCCGTTCGCCCGCAATAAGCTGATAGCGCTCTTTACCTAACTGCCGAACGGTAATGGGCTGAATAATTCCCTGCGTCCGAATGGAGTCGGCAAGGTCCTGAAGAGCTTC
>JANXVQ010000277.1 GCA_025351545.1 Spirosoma sp. | reverse complement strand
CCTGACCCCACTGTAAACCTCACACTACAGATTTTTATCTACCAGTTTTTTCGCTTCCTCGAACGCGGCTGGCAAGGGCGCGTTTCGTTTTACGATCTTTCCCGTTCGGTTGATGACCGTTGCCGCCATTTCGCTGTCGGCCCGGAGTCGATCAACAACGCTCAGCAGTTGGTTATTAGTCAGCAGCAAATGGTCGCCGGAGAGATTATAGCGCGTGGCTATTTCTGGCCAAAGGGACTTATCGGCGCCCGGTATGATCACATACACCAGAGCGAAATCACGAGAACTGTAGGCATTACGAAGCCGCTGGGCATCAATTGCCGCCTGCCGCCCGGCGTCGTCAGAAGGAGAGGTCAGGAGTACATAAATCACTTTTCCCCGGTTGGCCGTAATGACCTGGTCGAAGAGTGATGATCCATATCCTAAGTCATCCTGGGTGATGAACACACCGGGCGAAATTTCGAGGGCGTTGGTTCGTGGCCCCGCTTTTCGCAACGTTTGTACAGCCGCCCGGATGCGGGTACTGTCTTTTACCTCAAGTCGGTACAGCTCATCGAGCGATTGGGCCAGGGTTGGCTCTGTTATTTGTGGACGAGCATAATCATACAGCAACTCCGTAAAATTGAGGGTTAGGCCGGGCAGCGAAGTGGCCAGCAAATAGGCCGCTAAGTAGTTCACGGCCAGACTGTCGAACTGCCGGATGCTGCCTTGAATCAATAGTTCATAGTTAACCAGCCGCTGAAGCGTATCAGGACTCCGTTTAACCAGACCGTCAAAAAATTTTAGATCCGATGCTTTGGCCGAATTCGATAATGCATAATCACTGAGTCGAATGCGCTCGTCGGCAGTCAGATTTTTACCATATCGTTCGAGTAAAATGGATAACGCCCGAACGGTAAGGCCATTGGCCCGGCTATTTGTTGACTGTGTTGACAGTTGCTGAGTGGCGTAGGTTGCAAAGCGATTCATAGCCGAAGCACGGGCCGCTGTCAGTATATGATCGTTGGCCGGACGAAGCGAGTCCGTCAGTGAGGCCGGGAGTTTTTCTCGCTCATAAATCGCTTTGTCATATAAAAAGGCCGTTGCATTGTAGCGGTTGCTGGCCATCACCCAGCGAGCTAATAGGGGAAACACCTTTTCTGTGGTTGTGAATTTATAGAAAGGCGCACGATAAGCGGCCTGAAGGACATCAAAGGCTTTGCTACTCGTCTGATTACTAATTAAATCAGTTAATTTCTTGCCGTCTGGTTTATTCGGATAGGCCGCTTCAAACGCCTTATATCGGGCAAACTGTCCATTTACCTGTGCGTTGACGCCCCCAAATCGAAACGGGACAGCCGCCGTAAACAGTGAATCGGCATCCAGATCAATGCTCAACGTGCCGGACGAAGCCAGAAACGCCGTTGAAATACGGCCGTAATTAAAATACATTTCTTCCTGTGGAAATATCAGCGGCAGCGATACCCGAAACGTACCATCTATATTGAGTGGAGCCGGACGAACCAATTCGCGGCTGGCTTGCAGAATGTTGTTGCGACTGATGAGAACCGTAGGCGACTCCCGATAAAGCCGGGCTGATAAATTGCGGATTCGACCCGTTACCACAATCGAGTCGGTTTGGGTATGTCCCAGAAAAGGTACTAAAATAAGGCTGGTAAGGAGTAAGCGAAAAAAGAGCGGATAACGATTTTTCATTGGTTCAGGAAAACAGGTAAAGCAATAACAAATGAAATGCACAAACGGTCAACAATCAACCAAAAATGCCGATAGCTTATTTCGTTTTTATGCCATGATATTGTTCTTCTTCCTGATAATCGGTGCGAAGCGGGTAGCCAACCCAATCGGTGGGTAGCAGAATCCGACGGAGATCAGGATGGCCCGTAAAATGAATACCCATAAGATCGAAGGCTTCACGTTCGTGCCAGTCGGCCGTGCGCCAGATGTGGGCTATGCTCGGCACCGACGGTAACGGGGTGTCATCGGCGTTGCGTGGCACCACGACTTTCAGCATCAAATCGTGTTCGTACGGAATAGAGGTGAGGTTATAAATTACCTCTATCGTGTTGATGCTTAATCCGTTGTCAATGGCGGTGATGCAGGCCAGTAAATCAAAAAACAGCCGGTCATCGTCACGCAGGAACTGACAGATTTCGACCAGTTGGCTTGTCTGGATGGTGAGATAGGGCTGTGGATTTTGGGTGTTAACCTGTAAATCCGGGCCAAATTGAGCCGTGAGGAGGTCGGTTATTTCGGGGAAGGTCATCTTTTTAATAAAAAGTGGTCAAAAATTAGGCCAGCCACGCCAGCCACTGCATCCAGTTCTCAATCCAGAACAAAAACTTAGTGGCAAATTTAGCCGCCGGAGCCGATGATGGTGATAGGGTTAAACTGTTGTTGTTGAGGTTGGTATCCATGTAGATTTTCTGTTTTGGATCTACAGTTGCCCAAACGGCTTTTGACTTTTCGGTAAGCGTAAACTGGTGTTGACGGTCTCTTCCATCCCAAGACAGCAGCATCTCATGGCCATTCTCAAAATGTACCAGCACATCGACGGGTATCTTCCCATCGCCGTTTCGTCGTACGGTTATAACGGGCGATTGCTTGCCATCCCGTATCTTGTTTTTGATTGATAATAGTTGATAATCAACAACGTTTTGGCCGTAAAGAACCTGGGCGAAAAACCAATTCATATCAGGACCGTATTTTGTTCCGAGTCGCTTCGGCACGATTTCATTCACAACGTCAATAAAATTCTGACCGTCGGGGTGCTTAAACTTCCATCGGATAAAATACGTCTGCATGATTTCGTCCATCACCGGTCGGCCAACTAATCCTTCCAAAGTCCGAAGCCATGTTGCTGTTTTATAGTACGTTAGTACGCCATATTCGCCGTCTGGCAGTTGCCAGGTATTGCCAAATGTCGAACCAGTGGCCGGGTTATCCTGATGCACGTAATCATCCCGCGAGCTTTCCAGATCGCCCATGCCGAAACCAAATAAATCGACTTTCGCTGAGCGGGCCCCGTAGGTTGCGTCCATAATTCGCCCTTCATAATACTGGTTGAACCCTTCATCGAGCCAGGCTTCTTCAAATTCGTTGGTGGCCAGTAACAGCATAAAATACTGGTGCCCGAATTCATGAATGGTTACTTCTTCGGGCAGCCGTACTCCACCGGGCAGAAACCAGGCGGTTCCGGCTGTAATGAAGGTTGGATATTCCATGCCAAACGAACCCAAAGCATGAATGGGAGGATCTACGATGGTAAGGTTCGGAAACGGATATTTGCCAAGGTGTTTGTCAAAATAGGCGAGGGCTGCCTTGGCCGCATGCAAATGCCGCTGAGCCTGATGTACATGTTCTGGCTGCATCACCAGTTCAATACTGACGGAGCCACCCGATGGGCGTTTCCATGTATCATTTACAACCTGAAAATGGGGCGAGGCCGTCCAGGCAAAATCGACGACATCTTCGGCATGGTAGAGAATGGTTTTGGTGCCGTTGCTATGTAATTTTTCGGACTGAAAAAGGCCGGTAGCACTTACCCAGAACTCTTTCGGGGTGGTGATATTTACATCATACACGCCGTAATCGGCATAGAATTCGGAGTCAGCATGAAACTGATGGCAGTTCCAACGGCCGGTTTTTCCGGGTCCGGCCGGTTGGTAGCGCGTTCCGGCTGATTCATACACGCCAATTTTCGGAAACCATTGGCCCACCAGAAAGAAGTCCCGGCTGAAACCTGTTCGAGCAAAGATCTTGGGCAATTTGGCCTTGAATGCAATGTCCAGAACGATGGTCTCGCCCGGACCAACGGGTTTGTTTAAGGGCACCCGGACCACCGTGCGATCGTCTTTATTCTGGTCGTCGGGCTGAAAAAACTGGTAAGCCAGCGCATCCGAAGCACCGGGAATCTGGCCTTCCGACCGTCCGCCACGCATTTTTATCGACACAATGTCAATAGAACCATAGGAGCTTTCCTTAGCATTCAGGTCAATTTGGGCACCCCGCAACTGTCCACCCGATTCACGCATGAACGTGGACTTGTTGTTGCGAAAAGCGTTTAAGTACAGGTGAAATTGCAGCTCCCGAACAACATCATTTGACGAGTTACGCCATGTCAGCGTTTCGCGGCCATCCAGTTTTTTAGAGATGGGGTCCAACTTCACATCAATCTGGTAATTAGCCAGACGCGGACTCAATGCCGTTGGGAAAATAGGTTTTGCTGGCTGACCAAAGCTAACGACCGTTACACCGAATAGCAGGAAGACAAGGAGTCGTTTCATCAAGCGAGCGGGGAAATAGTGGTGCATACAAGCGAAGTCCTGATTAGTTAGGGTGAAGTATACCATCAATAGCCAAATGTAGGCATTATTCCAGCATACAAATTCCTCCTGATGCCAATCAGGATTGATATCCGGTCCCTCCCCAAATTAGGTCATAATGGAAAAAACAGCCATATTGAAAATAGAACTGGATTTCCTGTCACTTCCTCGTACAACTCTATGCAATACCGTTTCTTGCCTATCCTTCTTTTTCTACTTCTGCCTTGTCTGCTCTACGCACAACCCTACGACCTGATTATCAAAAATGGCCGGGTTGTCGATGGGACGGGTAACCCCTGGGTGCATGCCGATGTAGCCATCCAAAATGGGCGTATTGTGCGGGTGGGAACCATACCGGCAACCGATGCTAAGCGAACTATTGATGCC
>JANXVQ010000232.1 GCA_025351545.1 Spirosoma sp. | reverse complement strand
CATTTTGCATCTAGGACGTAAGGTTAGCCATGTGTTAGAAGGTCGCCTTAACTTCTCTAATACGAACGAATATGTGTTTGAATTATCCTCCAATGAACAGAATGGTTTCTTTTTCTTAAAAGAAACCGACCGCTTCAATATAGCAAAAGGCAGTTTAAATCAAACAAACAATTGGAGTGAGTACATTTATGGGCGTGGTCACACAGAATCCAAACTTAGGGCTAATACATCAACTCGAGCTGGGTACTTAAAGAAATACTTAGAATCGTTTCGTGTTTATCACTTTCACGATACATCTAAGAATGCTCCTTTAAAGCAAACAGCCCGCTTAGACGATAATCGATTCCTTCGGGCCGACGGGTCTAATTTACCCGCTTTTCTATACAAATTACAACAGCAAAACACAATAGCGTATAATCGGATAGAAGCTGTAATAAAATTAATTGCGCCTTATTTTGAACGATTTGACCTACAACCCAATGGGGATTTCATTAGACTAAACTGGCGTCAAAAAAACACTGATATATATCTTGATGCTTCCGATTTGTCTGATGGCACCATCCGGTTCATTGCTTTATGTACGCTTTTACTTCAGCCTCAATTACCCGAAACTATCCTTATAGATGAGCCAGAATTAGGGCTTCACCCTTATGCTATTAATATCTTAGCTGAACTTGTCCAAAGTATATCTACTAGGACACAGGTTATTCTTTCTACTCAGTCTGTAAGTTTAATTAATCAGTTTAATCCAGAAGATATCATTGTAGTCGATAATATTGCTAATGAGTCGCACTTTAAGCGACTAGATGAGCAATCGCTCGAAGCATGGCTCGAAGATTATTCGATTGGAGAGTTATGGAATAAGAACGTTCTGGGAGGTAACCCATGAGAAGAATTATAATTGTTGTTGAAGGGCAAACTGAACAAGAATTTGTCAAACAATGTGTAGCCCCTTATTTATTGAAAAAAAATGGAATTTTATCTGTAACGGCTCGCCTAGTTGGTAAACCTGGACATAAAGGAGGGGACGTTCGATATAGCCGTCTGAAAGTAGATTTGGATATTTTGTTACGGGAGCCTAATGTAGTTGTATCGACATTTATCGATTTTTTCAAGTTAGCTAATGATTTTCCTCTAGCAGACGGTTGTCAAAAATATAGCAATGCAGAACAGCGGATTACCTGTTTAGAACAAGGCCTGGCCGCTGAAGTAAATGCTCCATTATTTGTTCCATATATACAGAGACATGAGTTTGAAGCCCTTCTTTTCTCTTCGGAAAGTGGATTTCTAAAATACCTTAGCCCACAAAGTTGTCTGGAATTAGCAGAAGTTGGCCGACAGTTTGCTAATCCAGAAGATATTAACAGCACTCAGCCACCCTCCTATAGGTTGATTGAGATTGTGAAAAGATGTGAAGGTTACCAATACAATAAAGTAGTGTATGGAAATATCTTCGCTTTGGAAATTGGCATAGAAGCCATGCTTGCTCGTTGTAAACGATTTGCTGAGTGGATTGATCGAATAGGCCATTTAGCCAGTCATACCTAGTATCATCTCCTACATTAAAAAATGACTCCATTTCAAACTCGTATCGACCTTACTTCGCTCACCACTGCTATTGACGCTATCCGCGCCGAAGTGGGTAAAGTCATTATTGGGCAACAGCAAACGGTTGATTTACTGCTGACAGCTTTACTCGCCGATGGGCATGTTCTGATTGAAGGTGTGCCGGGTGTAGCCAAAACATTGATAGCCAAATTACTGGCTAAAACCATGTCGGTAGGCTTCAGTCGGATTCAATTCACGCCCGATCTGATGCCATCTGATGTATTGGGAACGTCAGTTTTCATGCCCAAAACCGGTGATTTTGTCTTCAAAAAGGGACCCATTTTTTCTAACCTTGTGCTGATTGATGAAATCAACCGTGCCCCCGCCAAAACGCAGTCTGCGCTGTTCGAGGTGATGGAAGAACGTCAAGTAACGAATGACGGCACAACCTATATTCTTGATGAGCCATTTATGGTGCTGGCTACTCAAAATCCCATTGAACAGGAAGGCACTTATCGGCTGCCAGAAGCCCAGTTAGACCGTTTTCTGTTTAAAATTGTGATAGGCTACCCCGTTGGCAGTGAAGAAGTTGACATTCTTCGAGGACACCATAACCGCCGGAATTTGACGGATGCGCTCGATGCTGTTAGTGCCGTATTAACCGCCGATCAGTTAGCGATATTACGAGGTCAAGTCCACCAGGTGCATGTAGAAGATAATCTGTTCGACTACATTGCACAGATCGTGCAGGCTACCCGTGTTAGTAAATCGCTCTATTTAGGCGCGTCTCCCCGCGCATCGGTGGCCTTGTTAAACAGTGCCAAAGCCCTTGCCACACTCCGTGGCCGCGACTTCATTACGCCCGAAGACGTGCAGGAATTGGCAGCACCTGTACTGCGTCACCGCGTACTACTCACGCCCGAGCGCGAGATGGAAGGCGGTACTGCCGATGAAATTGTAGCGCAATTGGTGCATAAGATTGAAGTGCCGCGATGAACTGATTAGTACAGACAATGACTAGTACAGAACCAGAAATAGCCGACTGCCGTCTTGCCCAATGGTATAGATTGGAAAGGCTATGGCTGATCTGTTTGTCTTTTGCATTCTCCCTCGTGCATTCATTCGTGCAGGGGCAAACACCAACGCGGGAGCAATTGACAGGAACATGGATCGGCGTTCACTCTGAATGGGATACTGATTTCTTTTGCCCGTTACCAACCTATATTCAGTTAGATACCGACAGTGTTTATCACCTTGGCATGGTAGACGGTTCGGCTACCGAATTAACATCAACCTGGGCTGTCAATGGCGATCTCGTACGACTGGATACCATTCATTTCGCCCCGCACCTTATTAAACTACAAGATGATTTGCTCAGTATTGGCACAAATTATCCAATGGTTTTCTGCCGATTCAAGGATATATCAATTGATTCAGCCAGCACATACCGGCACCTAACCGGGCATGTCTGGCAATCGGATAATTTGACGATTTTTCTCTACGATAACGGTCAGGTAAGTCTGGAAAATCCTACATCGAAACAGCATACGTCTCATTTCTGGCGGCTGGCGAAGTTTGGCCAATCCGTTTTTCTGGTTATTCGTGGTAATCAATATAATCGCGACAGTGGCTATAAACCGCTATGGCAGATCAATACTGTATCACCGAAACAGATACAGGCTGTCGGCTGGAATGGCTGCGCGGTAGCGATGGAGACGTTTCAGTTGGTCAGAAATATACTACCGGGCGAGTCATCTCGACCCAGTGGTTTTCAGACGTGCGATAACTGTTTCCAGGCGATGTGGCATGAAGCACCGCTTAGCCGTTCGCCCAAACGGTACGAGATTAATCGAGTATTCACGAAGCATTATCAGCCCGTTAATCAGGCTGGACAGTCAGGCTTAATTCGGATTCAGTTCGTGGTCAATTGTGAAGGTGAGCAAGGTTTGTTTGACTTGCATAGTTTTGGCGAGGACTACTGTCCAAAAACCTTCGACTGTCAGATTACCGATCAATTAGTAGCGATCTGCCGGGCGCATGTTGCTATGGACCCATCGTTGCGCATGCCTGAGAAAACCGATGCTCGCCCTCAAGATATATCTGTTTCGCTTACATTCCGGCTAAAAAACGGGCGATTAATTGACATTCTGCCATGAAGCAACTCTGCATTTTATGTCTTCTATTACCGCTTTCGGCAGTTGCCCAACTGGATGGCGAACGTTTTCTTAAATCATGCGCATCCATGCTGGCTACCAATCGAAAAGCAGCATCCATGTTTTACACGAATACAAAACGCGAGAAAATTCGCCACGATACATCGTCAGCTACGGCTCAGAGTTATCGTTCTCGGGCCTTTACCTATCTCTGGCAGAGCAATTACGAAGAAGCTGCTTTGTGGTTAGAAAAAACGGGAGACAATTATCCTAAAGAGCATGGCATTGTTGGTGAACTCTATTTATCAAAACTACAGGATTATCCTCGGGCTCTGCATCATCTGGACGCTTATGACGCGCTGACACCTAACTTCGATGACATGATTAGCAATAATCCGGTCAGCTACTTACGCGGATTAACGTATCGTAGTCTTGGGGATCATAGTAAAGCTATCGAGCAGTTTTGTCTTGGCATTGACTCTCTGGCTATAAAACATGGTGCTGAATGGGTCAATTACAAGCATTTTGTCAGTAGAGCCATAAGTTATATTGCTACCCAACAGCCAGAAAAAGCACTAACTGATCTGGATAAAGCCACTAAAAACTTTAGCCGTAGCGCATTGGTAGCCTATCATAGAGGCCGTGCATTTCTGCAACTAAATCGAACAATTGAAGCCCGAACTGCCTTTCAGGATGCTTCGTTTTTCTTCAAAGCTTTACGAGCTGAACGTACGGGAGATTATCAGGAAGACGATTTCAACCCAGTGTACGAAGATGAGATTGATGAAGCACTTGCCAATTTAAAAACCCAAACCCGTTGACATTTCTCCGTCCATTATTCGTAGCCACTCGGTTATGGTTTGCCCTTACGGCACTTGTGCTACTGTTTATCATAGCCTACGCTTTCCCAATCTTATTCCCATTGGTGAAGATCATCTTTGCCGTATTCGTTATTTTAATTGGAATCGATGCGTGGCTTTTATTTAGAGTTCAAGCTGGAAAAGGCATTTTTGCCAGACGTGAAGTACCTGATCGACTGTCGAACGGTGATGAAAATCCGATTATGATCTATCTCGAAAATCGGTATGCGTTCCGGGCCGATTTGGAGGTGATTGACGAAATTCCGTTCCAGTTTCAACGGCGCGATGTGTTGTTTCGCGCCCGTCTTAACCCGCGCGAAACGCAAGCCATCCGCTACGAACTCCGGCCCACTCGCCGGGGCGAATACAATTTTGGGGCCGTTAACGTATTCGCCTTATCGCCATTGGGGTTATTAAAACGACGGTATCAATTTGAGCAGGGAAAGATGGTAGCCGTTTACCCATCGTTTTTACAGATGCGGCAGTACGAACTTTTAGCGGCCACCAATCGCCTGAATGAAGTGGGCATAAAGCGTATTCGGCGGCTTGGGCATAGTATGGAATTTGAGCAGGTTCGCCCCTACACTACCGGCGACGATGTCCGAACAATTAACTGGAAAGCGACTTCACGCCGAAGTAATTCGCAGGGAGCTTCGTTAATGATTAATGCCTATCAGGACGAACGCTCGCAACCCGTTTATTGCCTGATCGACAAAGGACGCGTTATGCAATCTCCATTTGATGGGCTGACCTTACTCGATTATGCCATTAATGCCAGTTTAGTTCTGAGCAATATTGCGCTTATGAAACAGGATCGTGCCGGTATTCTGACTTTCGCTGATCATGTTGGGCAACTCCTCCCCGCCGACCGTCGGACGGGGCATATGCTCAGAATTTTAGAATTGCTTTATCGGCAGAAAACGCGCTTTCTGGAAACAGATTATGAGAGCCTGTATGCCAGCGTTCGGACGCATATCCGACAGCGAAGTTTATTGCTGTTGTTTACCAATTTCGAGACCATAAGTGCCATGCAGCGTCAGTTGCCATACCTGCGTCGGCTAGCCAAAGATCATTTACTACTGGTGATTTTCTTTGAGAATACAGAACTCCGCAGCTTGCTCGATCAGCCCGCAGCCGACACCGAGCAAATTTATCTAAAAACGATTGGGGAGAAATTTTCCTTTGAGAAGAAGCAGATTGTGAAGGAGTTAGGCCAATATGGTATTCAGACTATTCTAACAGCCCCGCAAAATCTGACGGCCAATACAGTGAATAAGTATCTGGAATTGAAAGCACGGGGCATGATTTAATTCTCACCCAAACCGCCTTTCACCGATTCATAATTGGCCTTTAACGTACCCATTTCCCTGGCTAAAAACGCCTGCAATTGGTGATTAAATTCTTCCTTTTCAGCGTCGGACAGCGACGTGTACACGTCTTTCAGTTCCTGATTAATAGCAGCTCGTTCAGCATTTGTAGCGGCATTAATGGACTTATAATGGTATTTTCGAAAATCGTCCTGTGTCATTTGTCAATTACTATTCTTCAGCCGGGTTATTATCGCCGACTGGCTATCATTTAACGTTAATTTCGCAAAAGCTAGCAATACCTCTGTTCGCTTTTTAGAACCGATTACAAAATAAAAGGCCCATCCGATTCGGAGGAGCCTTTTATTTTGATTTCACTCGATTACGATTCCATCAAATCTTTCCGCTCTTTTAATCGGGCCCGCTCTATCCGGGCCGATACGAGAATACTCACTTCGTATAGTAATGTCAAGGGCAATGCCACTAATACCTGACTATAAATATCGGGTGACGGCGTAATAATACCGGCCACAATTAGAATGACAATCCAGGCGTGTTTGCGATATTCCCGCATGAACTTTGGAGTTAGCACACCCACTTTCGACAATACATACGCAACCATCGGCATCTGAAATATCAGAGCGCATCCCAGCGAGAGAGTTACCAGAATACCGATATAGGATGTAATATCGAATTGGTTTTTAATTTCAGGTGTAATCTGAAAGTTAGCTAAGAAGTTGATAGCCAATGGTGATACGATAAAATACCCGAACATTAGGCCCATCAAAAAGAGTAGCGAAACAAAGAATACTGCTCCGCGAGCCGCATTCTTCTCGACCGACCGTAACCCCGGTTTAATGAATCGCCATACTTCCCAAAACGCATACGGAAAGGCAAAGCAAAGGCCAATAATAGCCGATGATGTCATAGCCATTGTAAACTGATCTGACACGCCAAGAGACTGCAATTCGAAATTGAGTTTCTTTACACACAAATCTGTATAGCCCGTCATATCGCCCAACTTACACATCATTCGATACGTCCAGAAGTTAGGGTTTTTGGGACCCATAACAACGACTCTAAAAATATCGTCAATGTAAATAAAGGCAGCAATGGCAAATACAAAGATAGCCCCGACAGCACGGATAATGTGCCAGCGGAGTTCTTCCAGATGATCAAGAAAAGACATTTCCTTGCCTTCCTTAGTCTCTATCTCTTCGTCAGTCTCTTGGTCTAATGGCATTGTTTTTAAAGAGTGAAAGAGTGAAAGAACGAAAGAACGAAGGCTAAAAAGTTAATGCGATTCTTTTGTCGCTCTTTCAGTCTTTCGCTCTTTCAGTCTTTAATGATTAACTTTTATAAAGTGGAAATGCTTTCATCCACTCGTTGATTTCTTCTTTAACGGTTGCCAGTGTTGCGTCGTCGTTATGATTCATCAGCACCTTGTCGATATATACGACAATTTGTTCCATGTCCGATTCTTTCAACCCGCGGGTTGTCATAGCTGCCGTTCCAATACGCATACCCGATGTAACCATCGGCGACTTATCGTCGAACGGAACCATGTTTTTGTTGATCGTAATATCGGCCTTAATCAGCGTGTTCTCAGCCAATTTACCCGTCAAGCCTTTCGAGCGCAGATCAATCAGCATCAGGTGGTTATCAGTCCCTCCCGAAATAATTTCGTAGCCCAGGTTCAGGAATGATTTCGCCATCGCCTGTGCATTTGCTTTTACCTGCACGGCATAATCGTAGAATTCGTCGCTTAGTGCTTCACCAAATCCAATTGCTTTTGCGGCAATAATATGTTCCAGCGGGCCACCTTGCGTACCCGGAAACACGCCCGAATCCAGCAGCGACGACATCAAACGAGTTTCGCCTTTTAGTGTTTTAATACCAAATGGATTCTCGAAATCATTCCGCATCATAATAATACCACCCCGTGTGCCACGCAGCGTTTTATGCGTCGTTGTGGTTACAATGTGTGCATAATCGAGTGGATCGTTCAATAACCCCTTGGCAATCAGACCAGCCGGGTGCGACACATCGGCCAGCAATAAGGCCCCAATTTCGTCGGCAATGGCCCGAAGCCGGGCGTAATCCCAATCACGGCTATAGGCAGAAGCCCCACAGATAAGCAGTTTAGGGCGTTCGCGTTTTGCGGTTTCTTCAACGGTATCGTAATTGATAACCCCGGTTTCCCGTTCCACGCCGTAAAAGGTCGGGCGAAAATATTTACCCGAGATATTTACCGATGAACCGTGCGTTAAGTGACCGCCATGCGAGAGATCAAAACCCAGAATTGTATCGCCAGGATGCAGGCAGGCTACAAACACGGCCGTATTGGCATTGGCCCCGGAGTGCGGCTGCACATTGACCCAGGTAGCTCCGAATAATTCTTTGGCGCGGTCGATGGCAATTTGCTCAACCTGATCTACTACTTCACAACCACCATAATACCGTTTTCCGGGCAAGCCCTCGGCATACTTATTGGTCAGGACACTGCCAGCCGCTTCCATAACGGCAGGTGATACGAAGTTTTCGGAAGCTATTAGTTCAATACCTGACTCCTGCCGGTGTTGTTCTTTGGAAATCAGGTCAAATACCTGCGTATCGCGGGCGGTGGTGGCGGTCGTCATGCTACGAGCGTTTTTTGTATTCGGTTATTTTGGTCATTAG
>JANXVQ010000210.1 GCA_025351545.1 Spirosoma sp. | reverse complement strand
ATTGGCGATAATGTTAAAATTTATCAGGGCGTAACCCTCGGCGCTACACACGTAGCCAAATCGATGGCACAGAAAAAACGTCATCCTACCATCGAGAACAACGTTGTGATCTATGCAAATGCTACCATTCTGGGTGGCTATACCGTTGTTGGGCACGACTCCGTAATTGGCGGAAACGTTTGGTTGACGAGCAGTGTCGAAGCACATTCGCTTGTATTTCATCAGCACCAAACCGATGTCCGGTTGAAATCGCTGGAAAGCCTGGAGCCAATAAATTTTGTCATCTAATCCAACAAGCTACCTGGTAATTCCCGTTCCAGTTAGTTTCTGTACAACGCAATCTCCTAACAACTCTTTTTCTGACTATTTATGAAAGCCACTACCATTCTCGACACGATTGGCAACACTCCCCATGTACGTATCAATCGGTTATTTCCGGGATACGAAGTCTGGACCAAGTTAGAGAGGGCGAATCCCGGCGCTAGCATAAAAGACCGTATTGCACTGGCCATGATTGAGGATGCCGAAGCCAAGGGATTACTCAATACCGACAGCACTATTATTGAGCCAACATCGGGAAATACGGGCATCGGACTGGCAATGGTTGCCGCTGTGAAAGGCTACAAAATCATTCTGGTCATGCCGGAATCCATGAGCATCGAACGGCGTAAAATTATGGCGGCTTACGGGGCTGAGTTTGACTTGACACCCCGCGAGAAAGGGATGAAAGGAGCGATTGAACGAGCCAAAGAACTCGTTTCCCAAACACCTGATTCCTGGATGCCCCAGCAGTTCGAGAATCAGGCGAACATAGACGCCCACATTAATACAACGGCGCAGGAAATTCTGGCCGATTTTCCGGATGGTTTCGACGTGTTGATTACCGGTGTTGGTACGGGCGGGCACATTACCGGTGTGGGTCAGGTGTTAAAGCAGAAATTCCCTAAGCTAAAAATCTACGCCGTAGAGCCCGAATTATCGCCGGTTATAAGCGGTGGTGCGCCGGGCCCACACCCAATTCAGGGCATCGGTGCGGGCTTTATTCCCCAAAACCTGCATACCGATTTATTGGATGGCACAATTCAGGTGAGCAAAGACGAAGCCTATGAAATGTCCCGCCGTTCGGCTCGGGAAGAAGGCACGTTTGTTGGCGTTTCGACAGGAGCATCACTGGCCGCTGTTGCAAAAAAATTACCTGACCTTACCCCCGGTAGCCGAATTCTGACGTTCTGTTATGACACGGGCGAGCGTTACCTGTCAATAGACGGGCTGTATTAAGGAAATAATTGAGTGCATAAGTGAGTAGTCATGTTACGCGACACCAGGTTTTAACCCGGTGTCACGTAACATCAGATAAGTAGCACTCAATCAGCTAATTCAATACTGCTTACTGCACGCTTTAGCCACATCCACCTGTCAACATTATGCCCAACCATACGTCTTCTTATCGACTCATAAAAGACACTATTCTTATTGTTGCCGGCGTACTTAGTGCCGGTATGGGTATTAAAGGATTTCTGTTATCGAGTCATTTTATTGATGGTGGTGTTACGGGGATTTCAATGCTGCTGGCCTCGCTTATCAATGTACCGCTTCCCATCTGGTTATTAATCATCAACTTGCCTTTCATTGGGTTGGGCTATCGGCAATTTGGTCAGCAGTTTGCCCTTAAAAGTACGCTGGCTATTACGGGTTTATCAATCAGTCTGGCCGTTATTCCCTATCCGGATGTTACGCCCGATTTTTTGCTGACAGCCGTTTTCGGTGGTTTCTTCATCGGAGCCGGTATTGGTTTGGCCATGCGGGGAGGAGCCGTATTGGACGGAACAGAAATTGCCGCGTTGCTCATCAGTCGGAGTAGCCCGATTCTGAAAGTGAGCGATGTAATTTTAGTACTTAACGTGCTTATTTTCGGCGCTGCGGCTTTCTTTTTAGGAATAAATCCGGCGCTTTATTCGATGATTACCTATTTCGCTGCCTCGAAAACAGTGGATTTTATCATTCATGGTATTGAAGAATACACCGCCATTCTTATTATTTCCAAGCAAAATGAGCTGATTCGGGAACACATCATTGACCAGGGCTGGGGTATAACCATTCTGAAAGGCCAGGGTGGATACGGCAAACACGGTAGTCACCAGGATATTGACAGCGTCCTATATACCGTTGTTACCCGTCTGGAAATTAGCCGATTACGAACGATGGTAAACGAAGTAGACCCAAAAGCATTTATCATTCAACACAGCGTCGATGATGTAGCTGGCGGCAAAGTGAAGAGTTTGCCAATGCATTGATAAACATAAACGTCGTGGCTGCGGCCAGTAAAGAAGCTTGTATCCTGTGTCACTGCTGCTCTGCAAACTGTTCCAACGTCGTTTTTGGTTCGCCCAGATCGTTCCAGGTTTGGCCAGCTTCAAAGGATTCAGGATATTTATTAATGGCTTCGGTGATATGCCAGCCGTAGTCGGCCTGTGGAGATATCAACCGACCCAGTTTCAGGAGTAATGGAAAAACGGTGCGTATTTTTAACACTTCTTTTTTGTAAGCATCAACAAACCGTTTGGCAGCTTTGTGCTGAGTAACGGCTTCAGGCCCCTGAATAACGTACTCCTGATTTTGACTGTCCTCTGCGATCTGAAAAGCCCGCGCCACCTGTTTGCCGTAGTCATGAGCCGCGATGAACATGGGTCGCACAGTTGATCGACCCACCAAAACCACAAACCGCCCAACTCGTTGTGAGCCGTTCATTGTTTCCATGAAACAGGATGGATAGAAAATACTGTATGGAATTTTCGACGCTTTAATGAGTCGTACGGCTTCCTGCTTGACATCAAATGCCCACCAATTGAACCCGTTCATGCCCTGATACCGCATAACGATTGACGACAAATACGCAATACGTCCAACGCCAGCCATGCGGGCCGCCTGAAGCAAGTTAATCAGTCCTTCGGCTTCGGTGTGGAAGTCGGCTTCTTTTTCGTTCTGTTTAACAGACAAGTTCAGGTATACCACCTCTATGCCACGCAGTGCATTAGTCAGGCTCTGAACATTACACATATCTCCGGCAACAATAGTAGCTTCAGGAAATAAATGACATACTTTTTTGACATCACGGGCAATGATGCGAACAGAAAAACCAGCCTGAATAAGTTCGTGCGTAACGGGCTGACCAAGCATACCAGTCGCACCGATAACCGCAACGTGCATGATATAAAACCAGGTAGAGGGGCTGGAAACCCGCTCTTTATTCACTAATAGCAGTTTCTCACCTGCTCTACTTACTTATCTTAAATCACGCACAAACCGGCGCATTGTTTCGCGATAGATCTGTTCGGATTGGTCGAGTGGCTGCTCATCTTTAAGAAGCATAGCCAGCATAATTGTACCGTGCGATACCGACCACCACTGAAAATACAGGCGTTTGATACTCTCCTCTGATTTAGGGATAAACGAGAAGATGGTTTGACGGACAATCTGGCTGACAGCCTGCATTGTTTCCGACTGATAGACAGGCATAGTGCAATAAGCTCCGTCCAAATTGTACATTACCTGATAAATTTCGGGTTGATGCCGGGCAAATTCCCATTGAACAAGAGAGATTTCGTAAAGCCGCTTTTCGGGGTCGCGATACAGTTTCAAAATGCGTTCGTATTCCTGAGACAGATGCCGGAACCCCTCACTCCGGATTTCATCCAATAGTCTATCTTTACTATCGAAGTATTCATAGACGATGGGAGCGCTGTATTCAATCGCGTCGGCAATTTTACGAATCGAGACGGCTTGCCAACCTTCCCTGCGGGCGATTGACTTTGCGGTTGTTATGATACCAGAACGAGTTTGCTCTCGACTACGTGGTTTTCGTTCGATAGTTTCCATAGAATTTCAGGTAATTAGTCATAAGTTAACGGTGTTAAATCGACTGTAAACTACGGATTTACGTCGAAAAAATGCAATATTTCTTAAAAAAGTTAAATATTTCACACAATAAGTTACATAACACCTTAACAATCAATACATTAAGATGAAAATAGCCACATAACGATATGTCACTATTTACAGAACTAGTTGATACTCAGCACTCAAGTTTTTCTAGCCAGTAGCCACACAGCTTCATCACCCAGAGAAAAGGGGTCTCCATCGACGGTGCCATAACAGTCGATAACTGTTAAACCTGCTTCGGTAAATAACCGGCGGAGTTCGGCCAGCGTGTATACGAAATGCTGTGCCGTTCGAGTTTGGGTCTCCCCCGCCCGCACATAAGTCAGGTGTGAGTCGATACGACTTTCGAGCGCGTTATATTCATTCTCAACCAGAAACAGAATGGACTCATCACCTTCATTTCCAATGGGTTGCCAATTTCGAGCCTGGTAGTCTGGCAGGACCGATTCGGCAATCATTTCGGAATGGGCCAGAAACCGGCCACCCGGTTTTAGTAACCCGGCAATGCGCGTTAGAAACGCCAGCATATCGGGTCGCGGAAAAAAACTAAAGCTGTTGCCCAAACAATAAGCCACATCGAATGAATCATTGCTGCCAAAATCGGATTGGGACATAGTCAGAAAGTCGGCTGCAACAGCAGTAACAGCGAGCTTTTCAGCTTTGGCAATGGCTTGTATTTCGGCAATGTAGTCTTCCGAAATGTCAATTCCTGTTACGCGGGCACCCATCCGTGCCAACGGCAACGCATGACGACCATACCCACAAAAGATATCTAATAAGCGATCATCGGGACCGAAATCCAGCGTCTCAACGAGTAATTCCAGATCGAGTTGTGTTTGTTCTTCCGTTTGCGCGGCCTTCCAGGCGGCTTGCGGCAATCCATGAAAAAAATTATGATACCAGGCCATTTAGGGAATGATGAATTATGAACGATAAAAAAAGCGATTGAAACATCATTAATCATTCATAATTCATCATTATTTACGTTAATTAAGCGTTGTTAAAGTTTCCTGAATGGCCTGAAAATTGGGAATGTCACCAGCGCTTTCCAGCACTTCGGCGTATTGGATGGTTCCGTTTTGGTCAACCACAAAAGCCGAACGCTTACTGACGCCCTTCAGATTGAGCACGAAGGTTTCATAGTAAGAACCGTATAACTGCGAAACTTCTTTGTTGAAATCGGACAGTAAATCGAACGGCAGTTTCTGTTCTTCTTTAAACCTGGCCAGCGTAAACGGCGAATCGACCGAAATACCCACGACTTCGGCGTTCAACCCCGAATACGTGCTGATATTATCGCGCATTTCGCAAAGTTCGGCCGTGCAGGTACTCGTAAAAGCCATTGGAAAAAAGAGGATAATGACATGTTTACCCTTAAAATCTATTAGCGAAACTTCCTTCTTATCGCTGTTAAAAAGAGTGAACTCGGGGGCTTTTTGACCAGGTGTAATCATACTATACTTTTGAATTTGAATTTATGATCGTTGACTTGATGCCAAATCCATTTGGCGAATGTCAATCCGGGGCGAAATTCCGAAAAAGTGAAGGGAAAACAAGCTGTTTTCTATAATTAGCTATTCCTACATTGCGTCAGTCCGCACAATGGTTTATAGTTTTGTCGAACTTATACAGCAAATGAATATAAACGGCAAATCAGAAGTCAAAACCAAATACAGTCCGGCACGTTAAATTAGACTCATAGACCATATCCTTAAATGCAAAACTACTGGGGCATTGACCTGGGCGGCACCAAAATTGAAGGTGTTATACTAACCGCTCCCTCACCCGACGCTGTCATTATTCGCAAACGTATTGACACAGAAGCCCACAAGGGCTACGACCATATTATGGCCCAGATTATCAGGCTAATCGATATGCTGAAAATAGAAACGGGTCTGACGCCTGATCACATTGGGTTCGCAACGCCCGGCACCTTCGACCCGGCCCGGCAAACAATGAAAAACTGCAACACAACGGTGTTGAACGGCCGCCCGATGAAGCAGGATCTGGCCCGGCTACTGGGTGTTCCGGTGTCGGTTGCCAATGATGCCAATTGTTTTGCGCTGGCCGAGGCAACAATGGGTATTGTGCCGGATGTTGTCCCCAATTTCCAAACTGTTTTTGGTGTCATCATGGGTACGGGCGTTGGTGGTGGAGTCGTCATTCGTGGTCGTGATGGTGTGCCGTTCGTATTGAACGGTTTGCAGGGAATCGGTGGCGAATGGGGCCATAATATTCTGGAAGAAAACGGGCCACCCTGCTATTGTGGCAAACGTGGCTGCAATGAGCAGGTTATTTCGGGGCCGGCGCTGCAACGCTATTATCATGAGATAAGTGGCGAGGAACGAACAATGCAGGAGATTATGGATCGGTATCAGGAAGGAAACGACCTGGTGGCCAGTCAAACCGTTAACCGGCTGCTTGAATATTTTGGCCGGGCCGTTTCTGTCATTATCAATATTCTCGACCCGGATGCCATTGTCCTCGGCGGAGGTGTCGGCAATGTGGACTTGCTTTATACCGAAGGCGTTGAACGGGCCAAGAAGTACGTCTTCAACAGTCGGGAGATCAGTACGCGTTTCCTGAAACCCAAACTAGGCGATAGTGCCGGTGTTTTTGGCGCGGCTTTGTTGTAATATTGAAACACCGGGTTGAACCCCGGCGCAAGTTATCCAATTGCTCGAATGGCTTGCACCGGGGTTCAACCCGGTGTTTCAATGCTGCTTTTCCTGCTTTCTCTCTTTACCGGGGTCGGCGGGTGCCACCCGCGGCCGGTGCGGCCTGTTGTTGCTCGCCACCACCTTCACCACCTTTTACGTCATCATTTTCGACCGAACGTCCTTTTTTACGCTGTGGCTGATCGAAACTTAGTTTGCCGATCTTGTAGCTAAAGTTGACCCGGACACCTGCATTGTACATGCTGGTCATGCTATTCTGAGCAAAAATGGGCGACGATGATTCTGACCGAATCGTGAATGGATGGTTGAAGAAATTTTCAGCCGCAATACCGAAACTACCCCGTTTGTCTTTCAGGTCTTTTTTTATGCCAAGGCTATAGAACGCAAACCCACCCTGATAGCCCTGCAACTGAACTTGCTTACCGCGGATAAAGCCGAAACCCTGCACACCCCAGCCATGTTTAAGCGTCAGGTTTGTAAAAAACCGGCCCGTTACCACCCAGCCCGAATTGGTCGCATTGTAAACAGAACCGGCATTATTGTTGGTCAAGTACGAATAATATAGATCGAACCCTCCACCAATTTGCCACTTCGAGAAAAACGTTGCGTTACCAAACACGTTTGTTCCATAGGCCGATTCACGACCAATATTCAGGTACGATGTCTGAATAGCCTGCGCCAGCGTTGGGTTGGTCACTTGCCCGGCACCGGTAGTAACGGTGTCGCGAACGCTGGTGATCGAGTTATTTGTTTGCCGGGCAAACAGCGAAACATTCAGGTATACGCTTTTGATGTAAGCGCTGGTAGCCAACTCAATATTGTCGGTCAACTCAGGCGACAGAAACGGATTTCCCTTTGTAATATTCGTTGGATTCGATGTATTAACATTCGGGTTCAGAAATTGAATTCCGGGCCGTTGCAACCGGCGGTTATAGGCCAGTTTAATCGTCTTACCCCCTTTCAGTGATTTCGATATATTCAGGCTCGGCACAAGGTTGCTGTAGTTCGGAATACCCAGATCCTTCCCGGCAGATCCACCCTGTTCACCCGGCTGATTCTGGGTATAGCTGGCGTTAATGGTGGTGTTCTCATAGCGCGTTCCAGCCTTAATGGTATACTTGTTTTTTGTCGTCAGCGTGTAGGAAACATAACCGGCTCCAATATTCTGGTCGTAGTTCAACGTGTTCCCCGCGCGGGTTGGGTCGGTTAAAAGCGGGCCTGTACCAGCCGCAACATTATAGCTAAAATCACTTTTTACCTGCCTGAAAATTACTTTCCCTCCAAATTCAAGCATCTGGTTTTTACCAATTGGCGTCTGGTAATCACCCTGAAGCGTTGATTCCTGATTAAAGCTGTTGTTCAGGTTTTGCTGACGGGCTGAAATCACGGAGAAATCGGGTGCACTTAAAATATCAGCCGTAAAATCGTTGTTGCGGTTGTTACGACTAAACTGCGCCGATACGCTCAATTCCTGTTGTGGCTTGGCAAACGTGCGGGTATAATCAACATTTGCATCGACTGTACCCGACAAATCTTTGGTAAGTACATTACGATCAGACACGATTGGGAAATATGCCTTTGGCGAGATCGTACGTGTCAGGAAATTATCCTGATTCTGGTAATTATTCCGCGCCCCATAACGCAGACTGGCCGTAATGGAACTGGTTTTGCTGATATCATAATCCCAGCCGAGGGTGTACTGACCAAAAATTCCGTGCATCCGCGTATCGGCCGTTTGGTCGGTGGTAGTTATACCGCTGCTACCAAACGTTTTTTGCGTATTGGCAAATCGCCCGATTACGTTGTAATTCGCCCGTCCGAAACCGCTTAGGCTAAAGCCCATTTTGCCGGTTCGCAGGTTGCCGTTCAGACCAAGATTAGTACCCCGGTTACCCACACCCGAATCGACATTGAGCGTGAAACCCTGCAAGGTGGTTTTCTTGGTAATAATATTGATAATCCCTGCTGATCCTTCGGCGTCATATTTCGCTGAAGGACTGGTAATCACCTCAATGGTTTTAATCATGTCGGCCGGAATCTGCTTCAACGCATCCGCCACACTACTGGCCACAATGGTGGACGGTTTGTTGTTGATTAAGACCCGTACGTTACTGCTGCCACGCAAACTAACATTACCATCTAAATCTACCGACAGCAATGGCACTTTGCGCATGACATCGGTGGCGTCTCCTCCTTTAGCGGTAATGTCTTTATCGGCGTTGTAAACCAGCCGATCCACTTTTTCTTCGACCAGCGAAGCCTGCCCAACGACTTCTACTTCTTTTAGCGTCCGAACGTCGGCACCCAGTTTAATGGCTCCGAGGTTAATATCGCCCTTACGATCGAGTTTAACGCTCGAAACAGTTTTGTTTCGATAACCAACAAACGAAATCAGGAGTTGAAAATCACCCTGTGGCAACTTGGTAAGCGTAAACTTGCCTTTGTCATCGGCAACGGTCCCATCAATTGGTTTTTTCGTTTGCGCATTAATCAGGGCAATGCTGGCAAACTCAACGGGCTTACCCGTTGTCGAATCAGTCACGATGCCGGTTAACTTGGCATTGCCACGGGGTGAGCCATCGCTCGATGTACCCGGAATAGCGGCTGCCGGTCGCTGCCCCCCATCAGGCAACGCTGGAAACTGCGCCCGAACCACGTTTGGTGCCGTTAGCAGAGCAGTACCGATGCATAGAGAAAGTACTAGTTTTTTCATAATCAGGTAGTATCAATAAATAAGCGTAAGTCAATACCTAGTTTGCCTTGCGATACCTCTACAAAGACAACTTAGTTGACCAAAATTCGAAACAATTTTCCCGATAAAATCTAATTCTACATAAACGGGCCGCAACATGGACGAGCGGACCACATTACTTAGCTGAACAATTGAGTAGTATTGATTAATTCGGGATAATTGACCCGTGTCAACACGTCGGGTACGTCGCTCGGCTCCGTTCAGGACGTGATGCGTTTGCCAATACTGTAGCTATGCATCTGATTGGCAGGGTATTGTTTCGCCAGCAACGCCAGAGCATCGGCTTGATTTAGGTCGTCGTGTAGCCAGGCGTGTTCATCGCCGGGTGTTAACAGGCAGGGCATCCGCTTTTTGGTATTATGAATTGCGGCCAGCAACGGGTTGGCATCTGTCGTCAATAGCGTGTACGTCGGAATCAATTCGCCGGTTTCTGGGTCCGGCCATTCATCCCATAAGCCCGCAATCGAACCGATTTTCTGATCGCTGGGACTTATATAAAACGGGAATTTTTTACTACCCGCCGTGTACCATTCAAAATAACCCGTAACCGGAATCAGACACCGTTTCCCAGCTTGTGCCGCCGACCGGAATGATGGTTTTTCATAAATTGTTTCCGAACGGGCGTTAATGGTTTTCGTACGAATGTCAGCCGCTTCGTCCTGACTTCGGGTCCAGCGCGGAACAAGGCCCCAGTGAATTAGTTGCAGCTTACCCGGTTCCTGCCGCGTGATGATGGGCCAGGCAGGAAAACTGTAAGCATTCGCATGATAAATAGGCTGAAAATCAGCCGCAGGCGGCAGTGTAGCCTGATAGCGGGCTTCCAGTTCTGAAGCTTTGGCATTGAGCGATTTATGAAAACACATAAGACGGATAGACGCGTTGGTAGACGGTCAGCTGATATACCGAATAAACCATTAACTATCCTCGCTGGTTATCCAGACTTCACACTTTACCGATAACATACTCTTAAACAAAAAAGTCTGCTTCTCGTTAAGCAGCTTTGATCAGGCTATTTCATTGTTGTCCTTACGCTAATGACTCTACCCAAAACGTCAGTTCATTCCAACCCATCACCCGCTTTGACCAATATTGAGCAGGATAGTTGGGAGAAACTTGCATCTGCTCTTGACCTCGACAAAAATCGGTCTACCAATGTGGGGTTTAAGACCATGATCATGGCCTCCCGAACAACCACGGGTGCCGATGCCAGAACAGTCGTGTTGCGAAAGGTTGATGCCCCTCAAAAGTATGTCTGGTTCCACACCGACGTGCGGGCCGAAAAGGTGATGCAACTCGAAGCATTCCCTGATTCTACGTTGCTGTTTTGGGACGATAAAGAGCAAATTCAACTTCGCCTGTTAGTCGAAACCCATATGCATACCAAGGATTATGTGGCTGATGAACATTGGCAGACTCTGGGTTTCGGCAGTCGAAAAAGCTACCTGTCAGAATATAAGCCCGGTAGTGAGCAACCCGGCCCTTACCCCGGTTTCCCTACTCATTTAGGTGCTGGCCTGCCATCGGCAGAGGAGAGCGAAGCCGGACGAAACAATTTTGCCGTAATCGAATGTCGGGTGCTGGCGATGGAATACTTACATCTGAGTCGGGATGGACAGGTACGGGCCCGCTTTCAGTATGAACCCGACTCAAAAATGGTTTGGCTGGCACCCTGAAAGCGCGTAAGCGATCTGACAAGCAAATGGATAATGAACATTGTTCATTTGCTAAAATCATACGTGAACAATATGGCTACGACGAAGCCCAATTCTGATTATTACGGAATTGATTTCCGGGAACATCCGGAGAAATATAAGGTAAGTGTGGGCGAAATGGGCGTTCTGACAGCAATGCCTTACAAATCGGAAATTCTCCCCTTCTGGCGGTTCAGGACACCGGAAATTGCCATCGAGTCGTCCGAAAAAATTTACCAGTTATTTCTGGAATACAAAGAGAAAGACGATTTTATTGGCATGGACATGGCCAGGAAGTTTTTACAAATGGGCTACACCCGCTCCAGGCGGTACGCCAACCACCGCACCGGGCAGAAATATGATGGACCCGTACCCGATGATCAGAAAGGCCGCTCCGGTGCGCATGGCCGCAACCAGCTTCCCCGTGATGAAGATTTGATTAAAGCCGAGTCGGCCCGAATCTTCTACGGCAAATATCTGGAAGCAAGAGAAGATGAGTACTACAAGAAACTGAAAAAGGAATGGCAGCAGAAGTACGGGTAGTTTCCTAATCTTTACGACCTTTGCGCCGTTATTTGGGTCTTTTCGTTTTTGTAATATTTCAGAAAAAGACCCAAAACTTTCGCCACCAACGCAAAGACAATCCTATGCAACTTCTTGACGGTAAGTTTCTTTCGGCACAAATTAAACTGGAAATAGCGGCTGAGGTCGCACAAATACGAAATCAGGGCGGTAAAATCCCGCACCTCGTGGCCATTCTGGTTGGCAATAAAGGAGCCTCGGAAACCTACGTGGCCTCCAAAATGAAAAACTGCGAAGAGGTGGGTATGCACTCGACGCTGTTTCGGTTCGATCTGTCGGTTTCAGAAGAAGAACTGTTAGACAAAGTCCGTGAGGTGAATGAAAACCCCGATATGGACGGTCTGATTGTGCAGCTCCCTCTCCCCGACCATATCTCCGCCGACAAGGTCATGGAAACGATTAATCCGGCCAAAGACGTAGACGGTTTTCACCCGATCAATATCGGCCGCATGGCCAAAGGATTGCCTGCTTACATTTCGGCGACTCCGCAGGGCGTACTGGAAATGATTAAACGCTACGACATCAAAACGGCGGGCAAACATTGCGTGGTTGTTGGTCGGAGCCAGATTGTGGGCTTGCCCATGTCTATTCTGATGCAACGGAATACATACCCCGGCAACTGCACCGTTACGATCACCCATAGCCGTACCCAAAATCTTGCCGAAATCTGTCGCTCGGCCGATATTCTGGTGGCGGCTCTCGGCAAGCCGGAATTTGTAACGGCCGACATGGTAAAACAGGGCGCCGTTGTCATCGACGTTGGTCTGGAACGCGTGCCAGATGCCAGCAAAAAAAGTGGTTTCTCGCTAAAGGGCGATGTAAAATTCGACGAAGTAGCGCCGAAAACGAGTTTCATTACGCCTGTTCCGGGTGGCGTGGGCCTGATGACCATTTGCTCATTAATGCAGAACACACTGAAAGCCGCACGCGGAGAGATTTATTAATTCAAGACATTCTATAGCTACCCTTAACAAACTTTAACAACCCGCCCTGCCACGGACGGGCTTCTTTTTACGTAATTTTGGCCCGGCCCGGATTGGCTACTACTTACACAAAAACAGTTCGTTAATCTTCACTTGTATGCAATCATTTAAACGCCTGAACCTCCTGTTGGGCTGGCTCGTCTTTGCTGTCGCACTCATTACCTTTGCGATGACGGTCGAGCGTACAGCTAGTTTCTGGGACTGTGGCGAGTTCATTGCGTGTTCGTTTAAACTCCAGGTTCCGCACCCGCCCGGTGCCCCATTTTTCCTGTTGCTGGGCCGAATCTTTTCCATGTTTTCCTTCGGCAACCTACTGAATGTCGCCTACTGGGTTAATATGTCGTCGGTATTAGCCAGCGCATTCACCATCGCTTTCCTATTCTGGACCATCACCATGCTGGCTCAGAAGCTGTTAGGGAAACCGGAGAGTGAATACACCACCGCCGATACGCTGCTGGTTATAGGAACAGGAGCCGTTGGCGCGCTATCGTATACCTTCTCAGACACGTTTTGGTTCTCTGCTGTTGAAGCCGAAGTTTACGGTATGTCATCATTTTTTACGGCTATTGTTGTGTGGGCCGCTTTCAAATGGGAGCGCATCGAGGATGAATCGGCCGCTAACCGCTGGCTCATTTTCATTGCCTACCTGACAGGTCTGTCCATTGGTGTCCACTTATTGAACCTCGTGACACTGCCCGCGCTGGCGCTGATTTATTACTTCAAGAAATACCCAAAACCAACGTTTTGGGGTGGCGCAACCGCTTTTGGCATTGGTTTAGCTATTTTGGGTATCATCAACGCAGGTATTATTCCGGGTTTACCGGGTATGGCCTTCGCCGTAGAACGGGTTTTTGTGAACATACTTGGTTTACCCTTTACGTCGGGTGCCATTTTCTTCACCGTCGTTTTCCTCGGTGCTATCGTGTACGGTATTATCTGGTCCGCCCGGAAAAAGCACGTTATTTTAAACACATCATTGTTGGCATTGGCGTTTGTGCTGATCGGCTACGCGTCGTACATGCAGGTATTGGTGCGGGCTGACTTCAATCCGCCTATCAACGAAAACGATCCCAGCGACGAACTGAACTTCCTGTCCTATCTTCGTCGGGAGCAATACGGTAGCCGTTCATTACTGTATGGCCCTGTTTTCACGGCACGACCAATTGACCAGAAGCCAGGGGCCGCCATGTGGAAAAAAGAAGGCAATAGATATGTCGTCTTCGATCACCAACCCGAGTACATCTACGCACCCGGCGATGAAATGCTTTTCCCACGCGTATACAGCAGCCAACAAAACCACCCCGCTTTATATCGCCAGATGCTGGGCTTAGCCGAAGGGCAGAAGCCAACAATGGGCGACAACCTGAAGTATTTGTTTAGTTATCAGTTGGGCCATATGTGGTGGCGTTACCTGATGTGGAACTTTGCCGGGCGGGAAAGCGACGAAGAAGGCGCGGGCTACCTCCTGCCCTGGTCGTCAGACCAGGGTGCGCCAGACATGTTAATACATAATAAAGCGCGTGACAACTTCTATATGCTGCCGTTTTTACTCGGCCTGTTTGGTATCACGTTCCAGTATTTCCGCCGTCGGCGCGATTTCCTGATCGTTGGCTTTCTGTTTTTATTTACCGGAATTGCCTTACAAATCTTCCTGAACTCGCCCCCATCCGAACCCCGCGAACGTGATTATATCTATGTTGGCTCGTTCTATTTCTTCGCCATTTGGCTCGGATTAGGCGTAATGTCCATTGCCGACGGTCTCCGAAATGTCTTGAAATCAGACGTTACCCGCAATGGTTTGGTGGCCGGCGTTTGTTTGTTACTGCCGCTCATGATGGGCGCCAAAAGCTGGGACAATCACAACCGCGACAAGCGTTACCAATCGGTTGATTTTGCCAAAAATCTGCTCAACTCCTGCGCACCAAATGCAATACTGTTTACAGGTGGCGACAACGATACCTTCCCGCTCTGGTATGTGCAGGAGGTTGAAGTTTTCCGTACCGATGTGCGGGTGTGTAACTTAAGCCTTTTGGGTACAGAATGGTATATTCAGCAGATGAAGCGCAAGACGTATAAGTCGGAAGCGTTGCCCATTTCGCTGGAGTTCGACAATTTCAACAAAGGCAAAAACGACATCGTACCGTTCTACGAAGTGCCGGGCGTGAAAAACGGTATTGACCTCAAGCAATACATCAACCTGATTAAAACCAGCAGTCCGGCGGTTCAGGTGCCGCTTACCAATGGCGACATGACGAGCATTTTACCGTCGTCGGTCCTGTTCCTGCCTATTGACAAAGCCGCTATAGATAAAGCGAATTTTGTACCGGCAGCGCTTCGTCCGTTGATGAAAGACACCCTGCAATGGACTATCGGCAAAAAGGATCTCTACAAGCCTGATCTGATCATGCTCGACATGATTGCGACCAATAACTGGCAGCGGCCTATCTATTTTTCGAGCACGCTGGCAAGTGATAATTACCTGAGCCTGAAAAACTATATGCAGCTGGAAGGCTATGCGTATCGCTTGATGCCGGTAGCTGTTCCGGGTGCTACGGATGGTTACGTGAACTCAGACGTTATGTTTAACAACATGACCAAGAAGACGTTCTGGCGTGAATTTGATAACCCGGATGTGTATTACGATGAAACATACAAAGGACCACCCGTTATTTCGGCCCGGATTGCTTTTTTCCGTCTTGCCGATCAGCTTATTCGCGAAGGTAACAAAGCCAAAGCCCGTCAGGTACTCGATTATTCATTGAAGGTAATACCGGATAAGAGTATTCCGTATGACCAGATTTCATCGAATTACGTGCGATTCCTGTTTGAAGTGGGCGATAACAAAAAAGCCCTCAAAATTGCCGACATCATGGCTAAGCGTGCCGACCAGGCGTTGACTTATAATAAAACTGGCAACGGAAATCGCTTCGGCAGCCCTGATTCGGACCTGTACATTCTGCAAACGATTGTTGAAGCGTGTAAAGCAGCCAAACAAACGGCAGCAGCCAGTAAATACGAAGCGATCTTCCAGAAGCACATCAATGCATTTGGTTGATTAA
>JANXVQ010000145.1 GCA_025351545.1 Spirosoma sp. | reverse complement strand
CGAACCAATACGATAACCCCGCCAATACAGCCGCGCATTACGAAACAACCGGCCCTGAAATCTGGCGCGATACCGATGGAAAAATCACGCACTTTGCGGCTGGTGTTGGTACGGGCGGCACCTTTTGCGGTACGTCGAAATTCCTGAAAGAACAGAACCCTGATGTTATCTCAATTGGGCTGGATACCTATGGTTCCGTGTTTAAAAAGTATAAAGAAACGGGGCAGTTCGATGAGGGCGAGATTTACCCGTATCTGACCGAAGGCATTGGTGAAGATATTCTGCCGCAAAACGTGGACTTCAGCCTGATCGACTATTTCGAGAAGGTCACCGATAAAGATGCGGCTATTATGGCCCGTCGGTTATCGCGCGAAGAAGGTCTATTTGTGGGTTGGTCGTGTGGCACGGCGGTACACGGGGCGCTGGAATGGGCAAAGGAAAACCTCACCGATGATGACGTTATGGTGATTTTGCTACCCGACCACGGCACGCGCTACCTCGCCAAAATTTACAACGATACGTGGATGAAAGATCATGGCTTTCTGGAAGATCGTGCCTTCAAAACTGCCCGCGACATTATTCACCACAAAGTCGGACAGTCCCAACTAACGACGATCGGAACCGGTGTTTCGGTTAGCCAGGCGATTCAGGTGTTGAATCGATACGGTATTTCGCAGATTCCCGTTACAGACGAAACTGGCCACATTGTCGGGAGCTTGACCGACTCAACAATTTTAAACCGGCTCATTGATGACCCCGCCGTGAAAGATCATCCGGTTAGCGCGGTCATGGATAAACCGTTCAAGTTTGTGGGCTTAGACAACACCATTGATGCCTTGTCGTCCTTGATCGACCGCGATAATAAAGCCCTGCTTGTTCGTGATGAAAAAGATCAGGTTCATATTATAACGCAGGCCGATTTGCTGGCTGCCATGACGAATTAGTATAAAATGAATAATGGGTAATATATAACGATAAGGCGACTCGAAAATCTGTTATACGTTACCCATTATTCATTTTACATTATCAATTCTAACGCCGATTATCCCCGCCTTCAATCATGCTTAAATAGCTCATATAGCGGCTTTCGGCAATTTCGTTTTCGGCTACGGCAAGTTTGATGGCGCAACCGGGCTCGTTGAAATGCAGACAGTTATGGAAACGACACTGATTCAATCGGTCGCGCATTTCGGGAAAATAATGGCTAACTTCTTCTTTCGCTGTGTTCATCAGGCCAAGTTCCTTAATGCCTGGCGTGTCAATAATGTAGGTTTCAGGCGCTAACTCAAACATTTCGGCAAACGTTGTGGTGTGAACACCTTTGTTGGCAAACGTTGACACTTCTTTCGTTCGCAAGTTCAGCGTAGGCTCAATAGCATTGACAAGCGACGATTTCCCCACGCCCGAATGCCCTGCCAGCAAGGTTATTTTATGATTGAGTAACTGCCGAAATTCCTCGACACCTACGCCTTCTGTGGCCGAAGTTAACAGACAATTGTAGCCAATGCGCTCATACAAGTCCATAATTTCCCGTTGAAATTCCAGTCCCTCGTCATTCAGAATGTCTGATTTGTTGAAAACAATCGTCGTTGAAATACGAAATGACTCGGCCGAAACCAAAAAGCGGTCGATGAAACCCATGGAAGTGCGTGGCATGGCCAACGTTGCCATCAACACAGCCTGGTCGAGATTAGCCGCCAACATATGCCCGTGTGCCGTTTTATGGACCGACTGCCGGATGATATAATTGTCGCGAGGTAAAATATCGCTGATGATGGCCGTATTTTCTATTTTATCCTCAACCTCAAAGACTACCCGGTCGCCCACGGCAATCGGATTCGTAACTTTCAAGCCCTTAAGTTTGAATTTTCCTTTCAGCCGACCCTGAAAAATATGCCCGTCTGTGTTACGAATCTCGTACCAGGAGCCGGTTGAACGCATGATTAAGCCGTTTTGCAATTTTTAATAAGTGGTAAATGAGTGAATGTACTGTTACGTTCGCTCGGTCGATAATAGGTTCTGTATAACGTCCATAACCTTAGCTGTTGCGCCAATGTTCCGCTGCACATACTCGCTACTGATTTGAGCAGCTTTTGCCGAATCTCCGTACTGTCTGTTAAAAGCCGACGTTAATTCGGCAACATTACTGATTGGAAAAGCCGCACCTTCGTTTACTAAGTCGACCGCTTCCTGAAACTTTTCATACTCTGGTCCGAAAAATAACGGCATTCCGAAAGTAGCGGCTTCCAGAATATTATGCAATCCCTGCTTGAATGCCCCGCCAATATAAGCAAACTCACCGTATTGATAGAGTGACGAAAGCAACCCGACGTTATCGACAACCAGAATGTCGGCTGTGGCAACGGTTGTTTCATTTGCCTGAGAAAATCGCACCGATGATTTTATTAATTGACTACGCCACCGTTCGATTTCGTCGTCGTGAATTTCGTGAGGAGCGACGATAACTTTCAATGGGTTTGTAAAGGCATTCAGAAAGGGAATCAAGACATCCATGTCATTCTGCCATGCACTGCCAACAACTAATAACGGGCTATGATTTTTGAATAGGTCAGCTATTGGAATTGCCTTTTTCGTGATCACAACCTGTGCCACCCGATCAAAACGAGTGTCGCCCGCGAGTGTTATAGCCTTAATATTGATGCGTTCAAGTAAATTGACCGATTCCTGATTCTGCACCAGAAAATGATCAAAATAGCTAAGCATAGTTCGGTAAAACTGGCCCCAGGGCTTAAAAAAAAGCTGATTTGGCCGGAATATTGCGGAGAAAGAAATAACCGGTACATCGGCGGTTTTTAATTCGCGGAGGTAGTTATACCAGAATTCATATTTTATGAAGAGAGCAATTCCGGGCTTTACGAGGGTAACAAATTGCCGGGCATTGTCGGGCGTGTCTGCGGGTAAATAGAGTATGTAATCAGCACCATCGTAGTTTTTCCGCACTTCATAGCCGGAGGGTGAAAAAAAAGTAAGCAGGACTTTATAATTTGGATACTGAACACGAAATGCTTCGATGACCGGGCGGCCCTGTTCAAATTCACCCAGCGAAGCCGCGTGAAACCAGGCAATAGGATGCGTGTTCTGGGCAAGTTGATCCGTTAAGTTGCTGGCCCAATTGCGCCGACCATTAACCCATTGCCGGGCTTTAGGATTAAAAGGAGCTACCAACCGTATTACCGTTTGGTAAGCAAAAATACCGGCGTTATAGAATCCCGAAAACAAGCGAAGATGAGGTTGGTTATATTGACAAAGCTACAAACTCACCAGTAAATATCCATTCATGAAAACCTACGACACACTCACAGAAGCACTTGAAGGCCTTCGTAAAGAGGGTTTTATCCAGGATTATAATCTTAAACACGATCATTTGCACTGCCAGCCCGACGATATTGAGCTAAGACCCGCTGACTTTGATATTGTTGATGTATACCGTTTTGAGGGCATGACAGACCCCGGCGACGAGGCCGTTTTATATGCCATTGAAGCCAAAAACGGGAACAAAGGTACATTAGTCGATGCGTATGGTATGTACGCTGAAGCTATCTCGACTGAGATGGCCCAAAAACTACGGTACACACCTGAATACTAACGAACTTTTCAGGATTAAAATTGATTTTACGTCAATAGAATGTATGTCGATACAATGAACTGGAACAAATTAACGAGCGACGCTCAGCTTGATACCATCAAACAAGAATCAGCGAAGCAGCCAGTGTTGATTTTCAAACACAGCACGACTTGTTCAATAAGTGCAATGGCGCTTAGCCGTATGGAGCGTAATTGGAACGATCAGCTTGGGGTAAAACCTTATTACCTGGACTTGTTAGCCAATCGTCCCATTTCGAAGGAAATCGAAAGCCAATTTGGGATTGAACACGAATCGCCACAGGTGTTGCTGATTCGTAATGGCGAGTGTGTTTACGATGCGTCGCATATGTCAATTTCCTTTGCTGGCTTGCAGAAAGCAGTATAAAAGGAAGTGTAGGAAATAACAGGAGTGAAGGAAAAATACCATGTGTATCTTCCCTTCACTCCTGTTATTCTTTTAACGTTATCTTGGCTCTGTGGCAAACGCCCCCAATGGGTGGATTGAACTTCGAAACGCTAACTTCAACAGCTTCTAAATCAGGGTATTTTGTTCGAATTTCCTGAATAATCTGATGAGCAATATGTTCGAGTAATCGTGCTGATTGCTGCATTACAGCAGCCGTAATCCGGTATAAATCTTCATAATTGACGGTGGCACTCAGGCGATCGCGTCGGGCTGCTTCCGAAAAGTCGGCCGTTACGACAATATCCACCGAATATTTATTGCCAATTTTCTGCTCCTCGTCGTAGAACCCGTGGTAAGAAAAAAATTCGAGGCCTTCCAAGGCAATTGTTCCCATATAGGTGGCGTAGATTTCCAGCCCGCGTTACTTAAATTTGATCGAAGAAAGAGCCACCTTTTTTTGCTGGAGCCTCCTCACTTATTTCTGGTTCTGTTGTATTTACTTCGGCAAGTGCCGACTCTGGCGTAGTCTGATCAACGACCGATTCAGCTTCTGCAACGGGCTGATTTGATTCATGCTGGCTGGATTGAATGGCCTCATCAAGCTTTTCAGACAGCGCTTCATCTACCGGAATTGCTTCTGGTGTAGATGTTTCGCGCTCAATTAATGAAGGGAGATCAGCAACAGGATTGGCATGGGCATTTGTTTCGGATGAAGTCTCGCCAGCTGAATTTTCACCGGTTTCGGGCTGTTTCAGTTCATCATTGATCTGTGATGTAACGTCGCTAATCTTTCCTTTTAAATCTTGTTTGGCGAATTTTTTCTCGAACCGATCGACACTATCAACGGCATTGCTGGCAAGGGCGCGGATTTGAACGGCTAAGTTTTCTTTATAGTTTTCCAACGCTTTAAAATCATGTTCCAACGATTTGAGATCATTCAGAATATTATCTTTTAAATAGCGTGCCTGATTTTCGGCATCCTGCACCATTAGGGCTGAGCGTTTGCGGGCGTCGGCCACTATATCATCGGCCTGTTGCTTCGCGTCGCCGACATACTTTTCCCCTGCTTTATTCGCCTGTTCTGTGATTTGTACGCTGGTATCTTCGGCTGTTTTAAGCGTGCGGAACAGCGTCATTTCTACCTCTTTCAGTTTGCCTAGTTCTTTTTCAGCTATTTCAAGCTGCATCTTTAACATTTTAAATTCGCCGGTTAAGCGTTCCCATTCCTGAGATAAAGAACTCAGAAATGCGTCAACATCTTCTGTTCTATAGCCGCGCAACCCTTTTTCAAACGTGTGTTGCCGGATTTCGATGGGCGTAATTTTCATTGGTGCGCTAAGTTTTTTTATGAGTTCCTGAATGATCAGATAAAGGTGAATTAACGTCCATAATACCTATTTTACAAAAAATAGCCGGAAAAATAGGCGAATCCTATTTTAACCAGTTGTTTTAGCTGAATTTCCATACCGAAATTGTACGATCGTCGCTGGCCGAGAGAAGTAAATTATGGTATTCTGACCAAAGTACTTTATTGACAGATGTACCATGCCCGGCATGCCGGGCACGATCAACGACCTTCAGTAGTCGATACGTTTCGGCATCCCATATTTTAATGGATTTATCCATACTGGCTGTAGCCATAAAACGGCCATCTGAACTGAATGCCAAGTGATTAATCGCAAACAGGTGCGCCACAATATCATGTTGTAAAATATAGTTTTTCTCAACGTCCCATACTTTCAGATGAGCATCGCGCCCGGCCGTAAGCAGGTATCGAAAATCAGGAGAGTAGGCAACCGTAAAGACCGAGTTGCCATGTGCCGCAATACTTCGTTTGAGTTCGTAGGTTGTCAGGTCAAAAATACGAACAACATTATCGCTATAACCAACCGCCAGTTCTCGCTCAACGGGATTTACAGCCATGCATCGTGCTGACTGATCAGATGCTTTGAGGTGTTTTCTGACGACTAACCGGTCAGTGTCTACAACGGCTACGACGCCATCAGCCAGGGCCAGGAAAGCATCACTTTTGTGAAATTTGATATCGAAAATGGCTGCTGCTGTCATTTTTAATGAAGCGACTTCCTGTTTTCGTACAGAGTCAATAATGTGTATGCCTTCGTAGTTCTGCCCAACCCACAAAAGGCCGCTGGCCGGGTGTAAGGCTAATGCGTAAATCGAAGTTGGCATATTAGCGATTAGCTCGCCCAGATCGGGCCGGTCGAGATGCCATTGCACAACCTGTCCATCGCCACCAGCCGAAAAAAACTGTTCAGCTGTTGGGCCGCGCTCGAGCGTATAAATTGGGCTGCGGTGCCCGCCGAAGGTATCTATTTTTTCTACAATCACAGATTGATAGGACAAGTTGGTGATCAAAGGTCGTTAATCCTTTCTTTTTCTCGAACGACTAACGACTTTTGATTGTGACTTTTCAGATAGATATAAACGGCGACTGTGTAGCCCGGCTCCGGGCCATTACCGAAGATGAACCAACATTGCGGGCGGGGCTACTGCTAACCGTATCGGAAAAGGAGGATTTGGCGGGTATCAGTCATCCGTCGCAACGAATTGAATGGCTTGCGTGCCGGGGGGCTATTCGGCAACTGGTCGAAGCGCAGGGAATGCCCTACCGAGGTTTGCAGAAAGATGAGTTTGGCAAACCGCACCTGATTGACTCTCCCTGGCATATTTCACTCTCCCATACGGGTGGCTGGGCGGCAGCGGTGCTTCATCGGTCGCGGCCGGTTGGCATTGATATTGAGCCAATTCGAGAGCAGTTCAGGCGCGTGGTGCCTCGTGTTTTGTCGGAGAGTGAAATTGCCCATGCTGCCGGAGATCCAAACCGACTGGCGGTTTACTGGTGTGCAAAAGAAGCGTTGTATAAACTTTATGGAAAACGCCAGCTTACCTTTCGGGAACATTTACAAATTGAACCCTTTGCCGACGGAGCTGATCACCTTGTTGGCCATGTTCGATTACCTAACCATCAGGAACAGTTAACTATTCGATGTGTTTGGGCGGGTCCGGGTCTACTAGCCGTGGCGTACTGAGATATTACTTATCCACGGGATAAAACTCCTGAGGTGTAATTCTCATAGCTCACGGAATAAGTCCCTTGGATACACTAGCGTTGCGTATAATCTGACAAGGGCAATCCATCGCCGTCGTCACGTACGGCATTAAGAATTTGCTCAACCTCTTTAACTCGTTCGCTATCGCCGTTTTTTTCAAAAGCGAGCGTCAGATTACGAAGCACACGCCGAACAATATCAGCATTTGTACAAGGCTGGTAAAAAGTGTCTAATCGTTTGATATTCAGTTGGTCAATGTACTGGTCGATGTCTTTGGTCGTGAAAACTAATCCCCGGTTAAATACATTGATATAAAACTGCACGCCATTACTGTTTTTGTACGTCAGTACGAACAGGTTTGGTAAGTTCACACCATAAACGGGTAGATTTAATCGTTTGGAAATGAGCATATAAAGCACACAAAGCGTGATCGGATTGCCCCGACGCGATTCGAGTACCTGATTGATCATGGAGTTGGCAGGCGAGTGAAAGTGCTTGGTATTGGGGGCGAATTTAAGCTTTGAGAAAAACGCCGTATTCATCGCCTTAATTTGCTCGTCGGGATGCATATCCGGTTTGAAATCAACCCAAACGTCGTAGAATAACTGTTCTATATCCTTTCTCAGTCTATCAAGTGAGAGGTCAGGATATTGATAGGTGGCAACAATCCAAAGACCTTCCAGCAGGTCCATTGCGCCACCATTTTTCCAGTCGCGCATTCGATCCAGTACTGACTCGTATTGAAGATCATGAATAATTTCTTCGATTCGTTTTTGAAGACCGGGGTTAAAGCTTCCTTCCCATTCCGACTCTAAAAACGGAATCATTTGCCCACCTATTTGCCGAATCCGCTGTTCAACGTGTTCAACAACTTCCCGGTCTTCGTCGTCTAAGAGCGAGATCAGGGCTTTCAATTCGTTGTCGTTCATTAGTTTGTGACGCTTTGTCAAGTGACCCCAGAATAAAAACTGTTTTCGGAAACCTCCTGAATATACTACTTTTGTCTGGTTCCAGGAGTTGCTACGCTAAAATAGCAACAAAATCTTTATAAAAAACGGTTTGACTCTCACAAGCAATTCTCCCAAAATTCTGGTAACTGGTGGCGCTGGCTTCATTGGTTCCCACACGGTTGTATCGTTGGTTAACGCCGGTTTCGAACCGATCATCGTCGATGATTTTTCGAACTCCGAACGCTCAGCTCTTGATGGGTTACGAGCTATTCTGGGTCGCGACGTAACTTGTTATCCAGTTAACTGCAATGATGCCGTTGCTATGGAGGACATCTTCCGCAAAGAAACTCCCGTTGGCGTTATTCATTTTGCCGCCTACAAAGCTGTTGGTGAGTCGGTCGCTCAACCACTGAA
>JANXVQ010000098.1 GCA_025351545.1 Spirosoma sp. | reverse complement strand
GCCTCGTCGCGGGCCGTGGCCGGGGTGGCGGGCTGGGTGCCGAGGCCCAGGCTCAGGCGCAGGCGGGGGCGCGGGTCGGCGGTGCCGCGCTGGAACACGGGCGGGCCCGGCGTGAAGGTCGTCACGCGGTTGGCGTTGGTCAGTTGCACGCTGCCGGGCGTGCCGGGCGTACTGGCCCGTACAAAGAAGCCCTGCCCGGCGGCCAGCAGGCCGGAACCCGCGCCGACGCCGTTCACGAACGAGCGATAGGTGCCCGTGTAGGTGCCCGTGCTCTGGAACACGTAGGCGGCCGCGTCGAGGCCCGTTATTTGGCTGTTGGCCACCGAGCCCCAGTCCAGGGGCGCGGGGTAGGGGTTGCCTATCACAATCTAAGCACAACTCCTTTCATGGCCGCACAAACAGCAACGGTCTGGGCCAAGTCCGGGCAGTCGGTGAAGTCCCATGCCAGTGATGCATCGACAGGACGTTTAGTAAGAAGCACACCCGAATCTGTAAACGTACTCTCAACGCCCAACGACCGCATGATGTCGACAATGGCGCTATCGCCCTGTAACGATTTGACTTTTAGGCCCAGCAACGTAATTTCAGTAGTGAACGGCTCAGTGCTCCGGTCTTTAGCCAAAGCGGCCACACTATACCAATAGCTCGCCCCCGACCAGTCTGACTCAATGGCATAAGGCTTGGGTGTGTAGGCTTGGGGCGCTACTGTAATCGTTTTTGTATCCCAATCAGCGTGGACATCGGCGCCAAAATAACGCATTTGTTCGAGCGTCATGTCGATATAAGGCCGGGAACCAATAGCGCCGGTTAGTTCCAGCGTCAGCCCATTGGGCAATAACGGAGCAATCATAACGAGCGCCGAAATATATTGGCTGCTCACATCCCCACGAATACTCAGCCGGTTTGTCGATTCGGCTGATGGCGAGAAGCCATTGATCTGGAGGGGCGGATAACCGTCTTTTTTGAGATACGTAATATCTGCGCCGAGTGTACGTAACGCATCAACCAGAATACCAATGGGTCGCTCGCACATACGTGGCGTGCCCGTCATCGTTTTTTTCTGGCCTGTTATGGTGAAATAGGCCGTCAGGAACCGCATCGTCGTACCAGCGTCCAAAACATCGGCGGTCAGGTCATCTGATTTCAGCAACCGAATCATCGTCTGCGTATCACGGGCGGTCGAGAGGTTTTGTAAGTCGCAACGAAATCCAGTCAACGCGTCGATGATTAACGCACGATTGCTTTCACTCTTCGACGAAGCCAGTGGAATAGTGGCCCCGACTGGATGGTCCCCGACTGGATGGTCCTGAACTGAAACTGGATGGTTCCGGACTTGACCAGCATTATCCAGACTGGACTGCGTTACGATAGCGGGGGGAATTAGGCGAACAGCGTTCAAGAGATGAATAAGTTGGTACTGAAACGAAATAGTTCGCAAAAAAACGAAAATCCTACTACATTCCGGCCATCATTTGAGTTAAGCTGTGAGACAAGCCTATCTTTTCTCAACAGGATTACCGAAAAAACTCAACTGGAAGTCAATCCAACTAATGCTTGACAAATATAAACCTATAAGGTTTCAAATACCTTATAAGCTTGTAACCAACCACTTACACGCTTTGTAACTGTAAAATTAAATTGAATTAATTAGTATGACCTATCATTTTATAAATGCGAATGTATTTACCGGAATAGACTGGTTACCCGCTACATCAGTACGTATTTCCGACGGTTGCATTGACGAAATTACGCCGACTGCTATAACCAGGCTTGACAACCAGAATACTACAATTATTGATCTCGATGGCGATTACCTTATTCCGGGCCTGGTCGATTTACAGCTTTACGGCGGCTCGCATTTTTTCCTGAACGATCAGCCAACGCCCGAGACAGTACGTCATATTTACGATTCACACGCTCGAAACGGTACGACTACCCTCCTGCCGACAATTCATTCAACGTCGCTCGATATTATACAACAGTCGATGGCAGCCGTGCAAGCTGTTCGGACCGAAAACCCCTTCGGCGTGCCGGGCATTCACATCGAAGGACCGTATTTTAATCCTATCAAGCGTGGCGCACATAGCATGGCCTACGTTCGAACGCCAGCCGAAGGCGAGTTGGAAACCCTATTCAGCACCAACGCCGATGTTATTCGCATTATGACACTTGCGCCCGAAATTCTGACGGCCGATCAACTGAGTACCATTAAAAAACTAAAGCACGCCAATACGCTCCTTTCATTCGGCCATAGCAACGCTACCTATCAGCAAGCCACTACGGCTTTCAACGAAGGTATTCCGCTGGCAACCCACCTCTACAATGCCATGCGTGGTTTCGAAAGCCGCGAACCGGGCGTGGTTGGGGCCATCTTCGATCATCCGACCGTTCGGGCTAGCATCATTGCCGATAGTTATCATTGTAATCCAACAACTATTCGCATCGCCTATCGACTGCTCGGTGAGCGATTATTTCTGATTTCTGACGCGCTATTTGCCAATCCGCCCCGGCCTGCGTTTGAACTGGGGCAGTTTGTTGTTCATTTCGAATCGGATATCAGTGGGCCGGGCCGGTATGTCAACAACGAGGGCAATCTGGCGGGTTCGGCCATTACACTACTCGACTGCGTGAAGATTGCGGTCGAACAAGCGCAGATTCCACTCACCAACGCGCTGCGAATGGCATCGGTAATCCCGGCAGAAATTATTGGCATGGGCGATCAGCTAGGCAGGATTCAGCCTGGTTATGTGGCAAATCTGGTACGGCTGGATAAATCGATGAACGTAAAAGGCGTCTGGGCATCGGGTGAACGACTAACCTAAATCGGCACCCTTCTACCGCGCGCCTTTCGCAAGGGCCTGTTCGTAGTTTTGGTTAAGCGTTTCCAGAAACTTACCCGTTACCCAGCTAATATCCGAATCCCGAATAAAGACGAACCGCTTTGGTATGGACGTGTTGACATAAGCCCGTATAACGGCCTCTAACAGCAGGGCTCCGGCAATAATTTGTTTTTCGTTGAACTGGTTCTGAACATTATTAACATCAGTTTCCGCTTTTCTTCGTAGAACTGGATCATTCAGGTCGCTTAGATCAGGGTGAATCAGTGATTGATAATCTGTCAGGGCTAATTGGGAAAATCGCTCTGCATCGGCTATAGTCAGGGGTACAGCGGTTGTACCGGCTTTTTCCGGGTGCAGGTAAGCAGTCATTGCCCAGGCAATACCACCGCCTAAAGCAACCGTTTTACGTTGGTGCAGCCCAGGGCTGGCGGTATTGAACTCGACATTCACTGCCGTGTCTGCAATCATTTTTACTACCCGCTGCGCTTCTGCTTTATAAGCATCAATAGCCAGTGACCGATTATTGTCAATCAGATTAGCCAGCGTTTTAGTGCCAAAAGGCAAGCTAACTGAGTGAAACCGACGGCCGCTATCATAATAACCTCCTTTGGTATTGCCGCTTCCAATATCAATACAGGACGCGGTAACCCATAACTTGCGGGGAATAGAGCCAATCAGGAACAGTTCAGCTTCGCGGGCGGCCGTCAGCGTGGAGTCTATTCGTAGGGTATCGCTTCCACGCATACTGTTGGTAATCAGTCCCGAAAACAGTTCGTACAGTTTCTTTTTTTTTGCTGGCATTTTCCCCAGCGATTCATTGACTCCACTACTGAAGGCGATGTAAATATGGCTGGCGGGTATATTATAATGCCGGATTGAGTCCAGATACGCTTCCATTACCTCCTGCCCATCCTTAAACGCTTGCGCCGTTCCTGAAATCAGGGTTACATTGGGTGCCACAGGTTTTACTTTAATGTCTTTGTTATAAAAACCGTTTTCGAACGTCGTTCGGAAAATAGCCAACTTCACACCTGATGCCCCAACATCAATGCCGGCGTACAGATCTTTCCCGGACATTTCCCCAATCAATTGCTGCATAGCGGCTTCACTAGCACCATAGTTCAGCTTTCTATACAGGTTATAGGCTTTATAAAAATAGCCCACCGCAGCCTGACTGTTTTCCAGATCACTATAGGCAAATCCTAAGTTTTCATACGTAACGGCCTCCATATAAACGTCTTTTGACTGCACGGCTGGTAAAGCCCGCAATAGTAGATCTATGGCCTGTTGCGTTCTGTCAACCATTCGCAGAGTATTGCCTAACTTAATAAAATGTAAAGCCTCAACAGAGTTAGTGGCGTTTTGCGCCTGAGCCGAAATAGAGTACCCGATTGCTAAAAACAGGTAAAAAAGATAGTTCATCCGGGTGTAATAGCTTGTTTAAGGAAAGAGTACAATTACCAAATCAAAGATAATTGAGCATTGTGAGTCCCAGCCATTAATATGTAAATTCTGAGGGAAAGGCGTATCGACAAAAGATTACCTCTTATAATGTATCTATTAGCCAACGACGCATATTTTCTCTGGATGCTACGCCAAATGAGATCCTCATTATTAGCTTTATCGGGTTTAAAGCAAAAGAAATAAAAGTAGGTGACCGTACTTCTTTTGAGATTCCGTTAGAGGAGAATTGGTAGACAGTCGCAATATTAGGGGTAATGCAACGCCCGTTGCCCAATCGAATTAGGTTTGAAAGGTGTCAATTTTCGACACGAATAAGAATCGTTTTAACAAGCAGGAAATAGCCCCGGTTTAATCTCCGGGGCTATTTTTATAGATCGTCAACTCATCCTCTCCTACTTTCTGCCGACTAATTAGATTACCCCGAACTATCGGGGCCTTTATCGCATCGGCGAACCGTCCCCGTCCTTCACCCAACATTGTTTGACTCCGAAATACCCGCATTTCGTCCCAAAGGTCAGCCTCCATAAATGAGTTTAACAAGGTTGTGCCGCCCTCTACCAGCACAGACTGAATCCTGCGTTGATGCAGGTCTTGCACTAAGTGAGTGAGGAACGGCCCGGCATCCGGAGAAATAAATGAATAGATGACATTATCTCGTTCAGGCAGTTTTCCTGCTTGATTCTGATGGTAAACAATAGTTGGCTGGGACCCATCGAATAGACTTATTGTCTGGTCCAGCACAAGCTGATTGTCAATGACAATACGCGTCGGATTTTTACCAGCGGGGGTAGGCCAAAGGCGAATATTCAGACGTGGGTTATCCAGACGAGCGGTGTTAGTCCCGACCATAATCGCGTCTTCTTCGCTCCGCCAGCGGTGTACTAACCGGTTCGACAAATCGCCACTTATTTTGATTTGCCGACCATGTTCACCTGCGATAAACCCATCGGCTGTTTCGGCCCATTTAAGAAGTATGTAAGGGCGCTTACGCTCAAAAAAGGTAAAGAATCTTGCGTTCAGTTCACGGCCTTTTTCGGCTAAAATTCCTGTTTCAACAGCAATGCCAGCGGCTCGTAGTTTCGCGAAGCCCTGCCCTGCTACCAGCGGATTTGGATCATCATTGCAACAAACCACCCGTCCGATTTTCTTTTCCATAAGCAAGTCAGCACAGGGCGGTTGCTTGCCATAATGCGAACAAGGCTCAAGTGTTACATAAGCCGTACTTTCAGGCAATAGATACGTATCTTCGGGTCTAACGGACAAAATAGCGTTACGCTCGGCGTGGGTTTCGCCATATCGTTGATGCCAGCCCTCGCCAATAATACGTTGACGACCCTCTTCGCCATAAACAAGTACGCACCCAACCATCGGGTTAGGGCTAACATGACCCCGGCCAAGCATGGCCAGTTCAAGGGCGCGGAGCATGAAGATTTCGTTCATTATAATTGGCAGACTGTTTGTGAGTGTATGGTGTCCGGTTTTAGTCGCTGAATGGCCGATTTGTTTGAAACCCGTGTAAAGTGGGTATCGAACGCCATCAATCCAAGCGAGGAACCGCCTAAACTTTCCTATTTTTGGCAAAATTACTCGACCCGAACCAAATGGCCACAGCCAAACCTCTATACGAACGACTTAGTAAGAACATTACGGCTTATTCGCCAGAAGAAGCACGGGAAATGGCTTTTATGCTACTCGAACACTATTTCGGTCTGCGCAAAACAGATGTACTCACAGACAAACTGTTGCCACCGAACCGTACCGAACCCGATTGGTTTAAGATTCTGGAGCGTTTAAATCGACAGGAACCCATTCAGCACGTTATTGGCACGACGATTTTTTGTGGTCTGGAGTTCGAAGTATCGCCCGATGTGCTGATTCCAAGACCCGAAACCGAAGATTTAGTGCGACTCATTATGCACGACTTTGCCGACCGCACCGATGATGTGCCTATTCTGGACATTGGCACGGGTAGCGGCTGCATCGCTATCACACTAGCCCGGTTCCTTCCGCAGTCGGTCGTAACCGGTTGGGATGTTTCGGAAGAAGCCCTGACATTGGCCCGGCACAACGCCGAAAATCTCAAAGCCGATGTTCAATTTTCTATTCAGGATATCCTGAACGTATCGCCCGATTTCAGTCATCGGTTTGATTGTGTAGTTAGTAATCCACCGTATGTAACACGCTCCGAAGCCGCTGATATGCATCGGAATGTGCTGGATTACGAACCCGGTCTGGCACTTTTTGTAGAAGATAACGATCCTTTGGTTTTTTATAAGGCCGTTGGTGATTTCTGTATTCGGCACCTGACAAAAGATGGCGCTTGCTATGTTGAAATCAATGAACGTTTCGGCGAAGCTACGCGGCAGGTATTTGCTGATAGAGGATTCACGAAAATTCAGGTATACAAAGATATTCATGGTAAAGACCGCAGTATTCGGATAACATTTTGATGGTATTGGCAGGTAGTCTACGAGAAATAACCTACCGTAAGCTGTAAATAGATAATTATGCAATCAACCACCTCTTTCACGTACCATACAAAAATCCGCGAAGTGTTCAGCGAGATGAGCCAGGTTGTGGTCGGACAAGACCGATTGCTCAACCGGCTGCTCATCGGCCTGTTTACCGGCGGACATATTTTGCTGGAAGGCGTACCGGGTCTGGCCAAAACTTTGACCATTAATACACTGGCGAAAGTACTGGAGCTGGACTTCCAGCGGATTCAGTTTACGCCGGATTTGTTACCAGCCGACTTGATTGGCACCATGATTTTCAACCAGAAAACGGCTGAATTCGAGGTGAAGCAGGGGCCTATTTTCGCCAATCTAATTCTGGCTGATGAAGTTAACCGGTCACCCGCGAAAGTACAGGCGGCTTTGCTTGAAGCGATGCAGGAAAAACAGGTCACTATTGGCGAAGAAACCTTCGTGCTTGACCGTCCATTTCTGGTAATGGCTACTCAAAACCCTGTGGAGCACGAAGGCACCTATCCCCTTCCCGAAGCGCAGGTAGACCGATTCATGATGAAAGTCTTCGTGGATTACCTGAATAAAGAAGAGGAACTGGAAGTGATGCGCCGGATGTCGAACATGAATTTCGACTATGAAGTGCAACCTGTGCTGGGCAAAGTAGAACTGGCGGCCATCCGCGACGAAATTAATGGTATCACCATTTCGGAAACGCTCGAACGCTACATTATCGAGTTGGTCTTTGCCACTCGTCGGCCAATGGAATACAACCTTCGCGACGAAGCCCGCTATATTCAATTCGGTGTGTCGCCCCGCGCCAGTATCCATCTAAATCTGGCAGCGAAAGCCCTTGCCTACTTCGACCGTCGTGATTACGTCTTGCCCGAAGACATTAAGGAAGTAGCCCCTGACGTGTTCAACCACCGGATTATGCTCAATTATGAAGCTGAAGCCGACGGTGTAACGACTCTACAAGTGATTGATTCGATCTT
>JANXVQ010000066.1 GCA_025351545.1 Spirosoma sp. | reverse complement strand
GGAGCCGTCCCGAAGGTGTTTTGGGCATGATTGCCCTGGCCGGTGTGGCGGGCCTAGGCTTAGTTTACTTCAACCGAATCGTTGAATTTCTGATTCGGGCTACGTCCAATATTCTCGAACTGGCGCTATTGCTGGGCGCGCTGGGCGTCCTGATTTTCCTCTTCACAAGCAAAGACGTTCGGACAGCGGTATTCTTCCTGTTCAAAACACTGATGCGGAGCATTACCGGTACGGTCATCCAACTGAACCCGATCGCTATCATGAAAATCTACATTCAGGATTTGAAAGAAAAGCGGGAGAAAATGAACGGACAAATTAATATCCTGGCTGGGCAGTTGGTTAAGCTGACCAAAAAAATCAGTGAAAACAACGACTCAATCAAGCAGAAGTTCGCCGAAGCCAACAAAGCTAATTCGTTGAGCGACAAGCCCGGCATGCGTGAAACAGCGCAATTGGCAACGATTGAGGGCGCGGGCTTACAAGAAATGAATGAGAAGTTACTGCCACTCCAACGGAACATGAAAAATGTGCTGGCTTTCATGGAGAAGGTGAACCAGAGCGCCGACTATATCATCAAAGAAACCGAAATTAAAGTTCGGCTAAAGGAAACTGAATATCAGATCGTTAAAGACAGTTCTAACGCGCTCAAAACGGCGGTTAGCATTTTCAAAGGCGATCCCGACAAGAAGTTTTACTTCGACCAGTCAATGGAATATATTCAGGACGACATGAGCATGAAACTCGGCGAAATGAAACGGGCAATGGACCTCTCGATGGACTTTATCAACGGTGTGGACATTCAGAATGGTATCCTGTCCGACAAAGGCGAGGCACTACTCGATGCTTACAACAAGGGCGAGTTTAAGATGGTCCAGTTAGATGCGCCTGCCCAACCAGTGACCCTTGGTCCTAACCCACAAAAGGACGCGGGATACAAGAATTTGCTTGACTAATTTTTAAAGAGCGAACGAGTGAAAAGCTGACGCAAGTTTTTACTCACTCGTTCGCTCCGCTCCGGCGTTCCGGTTCACTCTTTCACTCTTCAAAATTATGCAACGTTTAACCGTAGCCGGTCGGCTGCTCATTACGGCCCTGATTTTAGGTGCTGCCTTCTTTGCGTTCCGTTACTTCGGCGGAAACGCAGCCCTGCGCAAACTTGCGCCCAAAGACAAAGAATATGCTGAGTCGCAAACGATGCCCCGTGCCGATGATAAAACGGCCGAAGGAGCGGTGGACGAATCAAGTGCTTCGTCATCTGGTTCGTCTGATCAAACCGCCAGCGACCAGCCCCGCCAATCGTTCAGCTATACGTCGCCCGAACCGCAAAACGGCCAGCTCAAGGGCGTTGTTGAGCTAGGAGCCAGCGGCTTCAACTCGTTCATAGTCAAGGTTGATGATCAGAAACGTTGGAAGCTCGAAAAAGCGGAATTTGGCAATAGCCTGGTCATGGAAAACATGGCGACCGATATTGATATTCGGACGGGCTTAAAAAGTTACATCGGCAAGATGCTTGACTTTGGTGTTAGCGGACGAAATATCCAGTTTGTGGTCAGTTCGGGAGCCATAAAAGCTGAGGGAACGCAAAAAATCATCAGAGTTCTGAAGTCATTGAACTACGTTGTTAATACCGTTACACCGGAGCAGGAAGGTTCGCTGGGTTTACGGGTAGTGCTCCCTACCGAGTTCTACGACAATGCGTTTGTGGTTGACATTGGCTCGGGTAACACCAAAATTTCGTGGAAAGAAGGCAGCTCGACCAAAGCACTGGAAACGTATGGTGCCAAATATTTTGGAAACAACACCAGCGACGAAACTGTGGCCACCGACGTAAAAGCCAAAGCCAAACAAATACCGGCAGACCATCGCAAAACCTGCTTCATTATCGGTGGGGTGCCTTTTGAATTGGCAAAGTCGGTTCGCAAAGGCAAAGAGCGATACACAGTTCTCGACGCGCCTTCGGCTTATAAACTCGAAAATGCAAAATCGAAAGCGGGCCTGAATATTTACAAATCCATAGCCGAAGAGACAGGCTGCAACCAGTTTATTTTTGACTGGGACGCTAACTTTACGATTGGTTATTTACTGACCCTTAAATAAACGCAGGATGGTGGAGAAAAGGGATGAACGGGATAAATTCTCCTCTTTCGTGCCTTTTCTCCACCATCCTTTTTGCCCTACTCACCATGACTCTTCACGATGTATTTATGGCCGTATCAGGCCAGCCACTATTACTATTTATGCTTCTGTCGGCCGTTCCAACAGGAGCTTTTTTAATTAATCTGTGGTCGGGGGAAACGGCGAATGAAATCTGGAAATGGCGGTACGTATACGCTAGCCTGGTCTATTTGGCTTGCATTCCGGGTATTTTTGCCGTTACGCTGAACATATATCTCTTCCTGTTTGAACGGCAAAGCATCTGGGATATGAACCTTGCCGTGCAAGTACTGCCTGTTTTAACAATGGTAGCTTCGCTGATGCTCATCCGACGAAAGCTGCCCTTCAAATACATTCCGGGATTCGACAAATTATCGAGCTTTCTGACAATGATTGCGGCCGTAATGAGCATTTTCTGGTTCATTGATCGCACACGTATCTACGCGATTACATACGTTCCTTTTAGCTACATTGTTATAGGCTTCATCGCCCTGCTTCTCATCATCCGCTTCGCCTGGAACCGGATTTTTTGAGGAAAATCGTTTAATTTCCACGCGCTTCCCTCCCACGGCTTGCCCACCATTGGTTAACGCCCTATCTTCGGAAATTCTTTTCTGTAACGGTACGTTATCCCGTTTTTACACCTTTCTGTCGGTTCGGTTTGTCGGTGGCCCGGTTGGTTAGTCAATAACGAAGCCATCTACACAGAAAATGGGCAGGATTTTGTTAACTTATTGTTTCCGGTCAGCAACAAAGTAAGCTGGAATGGCAACCGACACAGAGCTTTAGGTCAGAACAATTACGAGCTGCAATTTTGCACCGCTACCCCGGCCTGTATCGGGCAGAACCAGATTGATTATGGGACTCAACAGATATACCGTATCCAGACATGTGGGAAAGAATAAAGCAGGTTGGCTGCTGCTGTTTCTGCTGGCCTGTCAACTCAATGGATTCGCCCAGACAACACGTAAGTATCTGGTGTTACTGCGCGATAAAACGAACACACCCTACAGCGTTAATCGCCCGGAGCAGTTTCTTTCGCGACGGTCTATTTTGCGTCGGCAAAAGCAGAATATTCCGGTTATAGAGCGCGACCTGCCCGTTAATCCAATTTATGTTACTCAGCTACAGCAGGCAGGAACAAAAATCTGGTTTTCGTCGCGCTGGCTCAATGCGGTACTGGTAGAAGCCACCGATGCGACTATTGCATCCGTACGGAAACTTTCATTCGTAAAAGGACTGGAATTTAGTCGGTCGTTGGCCAATGCCCGCGTGAGTGCAGAAACCCGCACCCTTTCGGCCGAAACAGCTAAAAATTTAGATAATCTGAGTGAAACGCCTTTAAATTACGGCAGTTCACAAGACCAGATCACTCAGCTCGGAGTCGATAAAATGCACCAGCAAGGGTATCATGGCGAAGGAATGCTTATTGGCGTATTGGATGCGGGTTTTTTAAATGGCGACAAAGTCGGTTTTATAAAGCCGCTCTTTGATGAAAAACGGGTGCTGGCAACGTATGATTTTGTCAAAAAAGAAACGAGCGTTTATGAAGACGATTCGCACGGACTTTCGTGTTTATCGGCCATTGCGGCTACCGCCGACAAACAGCTTTACGGAACCGCCTACAAAGCTTCGTTTATTCTGCTTCGCACCGAAGATGCCCAAACCGAAAAACAAGTAGAAGAAGCCAACTGGCTTTTTGGGGCCGAATATGCCGATAGTGCTGGTGTGGATGTAGTCAGTTCCTCGTTGGGATACACTCAGTTCGATGATGCATCGACCAGTTATACCTACCAAAATATGGACGGCAAAACGGCCTTGTCCACCCGAGCGGCTCAAATTGCTACCGAAACGGGTATGGTCGTAGTTGTGGCCGCTGGTAATGAAGGTAACAATGCCTGGCATTATTTATCGGCCCCTTCAGATGCCGCATCTGTTCTGGCGATTGGTGCTGTTACTCAAACCGGACAACGGGCTTCATTCAGCTCATTCGGGCCTTCGGCCGATGGACGGGTGAAACCCGATTTAGCCGCCCGTGGCCAGGGCACCATCGTGGGTAGTCCGGGTGGTCAAGTCGTGTCGGGTAATGGTACGTCGTTTGCCACACCGTTGGTGGCTGGTCTGG
>JANXVQ010000979.1 GCA_025351545.1 Spirosoma sp. | reverse complement strand
TTTGGAGGTGAAGTAGAGCGTGTAATGAACATGGCTGACGGTGTTATTGTATTAGTAGATGCTTTTGAAGGGCCAATGCCTCAAACGCGTTTCGTGTTGCAAAAAGCTATTGAAGCTGGTAAAAAAGCTTTATTGGTTATTAATAAAGTAGATAAACCGAATTGTCGTCCTGATGAAGTGCACGATGGTGTATTTGACTTGTTCTTTAACTTAGGTGCTAACGAAGATCAATTAGATTTCCCTACAGTTTACGGTTCTAGTAAACAAGGCTGGATGGGACCGGATTGGAAAAATCCAACTGACAACATTACGTATCTGCTCGATACTATTGTTGAAAACATTCCGCCAGCGCCTATGAACGAAGGCATGCCGCAAATGCAGATCACCTCGCTTGACTATTCAACCTTCGTTGGTCGGATTGCTATCGGGCGTGTGCATCGCGGAACGCTGAAAGAAGGAGCTAATATGGCCCTGATCAAGTCGGATGGGACGGTGAAGAAAGTGAAAATCAAAGAACTTCAATCCTTTGAAGGTCTTGGTAAAGTCAAAGTAACCGAAGTTGCCTGTGGTGATATTTGTGCCGTCACGGGTCTTGAAGAATTCGAAATCGGTGATACGCTGACGGATGTTGAAAATCCGGAAGCACTGCCCCGGATTTCGGTGGATGAGCCAACGATGAACATGCTGTTCACGATCAACAACTCGCCTTTCTACGGTAAGGAAGGTAAGTTTGTGACATCACGTCATTTACGTGAACGGCTTTACAAAGAAATCGAGAAAAACCTGGCTCTGCGTGTAGAAGCTACCGACAGCGAAGACCGTTTCCTGGTCTACGGTCGGGGTATTCTTCACTTGTCGGTTCTGATTGAAACCATGCGTCGCGAAGGATACGAATTGCAGGTTGGTCAGCCACAGGTTCTATATAAAGAAGACGAAAAGGGTCATAAACTGGAACCGATTGAAACCCTTGTGGTGGATGTGCCGGAAGAGACAGCCGGAAAGGTTATCGAATTAGCTACTCAACGAAAAGGCGAATTGCTGATCATGGAGCCAAAAGGAGACTTGCAGCACCTTGAGTTTGAAATTCCATCGCGTGGTTTGATCGGGTTGCGTTCCAACGTCCTGACCGCTACATTTGGCGAAGCTGTGATGAGTCACCGGTTTAAGGAGTACCAGGAATATAAAGGTCCAATTCCTGAGCGTATTAACGGCTCGTTGATTTCGATGACCAGCGGACAGGCTACGGCTTACTCAATTGACAAACTTCAGGATCGGGGTTCGTTCTTCGTTGAACCGGGCGACGAAATTTACACAGGTATGGTAATTGGCGAACATAACCGCCAGAATGATATTGTGGTGAACGTGCAAACGGCTAAACAATTGACCAACATGCGGGCTTCTGGTTCGGACACCAACGTTCGGATTGCACCGAAAATCTCGTTCTCGCTCGAAGAGTCAATGGAATATATTCAGAAGGATGAGTATCTTGAAGTGACACCGAAGTCGATGCGGATTCGTAAAGTTTACCTGGACGAAAACGAGCGGAAACGCAACCAGGGTAAATTTGCTATGGCTTAATAATCAAGCGTATAGATTCAAACAAAACGCCCCGTCTGAAGAATCAGACGGGGCGTTTTGTTTGTTTTCAAAATATAGTTAGCTAAGAACGGTTTTTTAGGTCAAAGGATCTGGAAGCAAAAACCGGGAGGGCTTTAAGCGGATGCACTATTGTTGGCGGTGCAGATATTTCGGAACTTGCCTGTATATTTTTGGTGGCTACGTAATCCGTCTGGCGATGCACATGATAATAACTGGCTGCAAACAGCAAGCTACCAATGACTGATAAAGCAATTTTTTTCATAGTGGTTTGGCTAAGGGTCATGGATAAATGGCATAATAGCCATGTTTACAACCAATAATATTGGTTAAATGTTTCAGAAAGCGATGCCCATTCGAATACATAATCGATTATAGACTCGATGTTCATCCCGCTGAATGTCGTTTCCCGTGATCGGTTTCTGGATATCGGCGGTCTGACGTTTGTAGGATAGTGATAGAACGAATGCCGTTGACGACGGTTTTCCAACCCGCAAAGCAATTCCCGGATTTATCATCCAACCGCCTGTTACCTCATACCCCGTAGAGCCTTTATGGAGCCAGGCAAGTCCATATCCTGCATCGGCAATGGCCAATAAACGTACGTTTTGGTGCGGATGCCGGGCTAAGTCGAAACGAAATCCCGCCCCAACAGGCATCAGTAGTGCCGCCTTATACCAGTCAATACCCACCAGCCCGCCTACCGCCAGCCGACGGCTCAATTGAACACCGTTAAATGTTTGTGCAGTAAAGCTAAGCCGGTTCTCAACCGTTTGCATTGTTGTTGTCCCGGAAGCCACTAGCCCAAACAGCCCACCCAATTCTGTGTAGTTTACATATGTCGGTCGCTGGAAAGTTGTTTGAGCATGAGCATTTCCGAAAAACAACACGATCAGAAAGGGAAAAAGAAGTCGCTTCATGGCGTTGTTTAATAATAAGTTGGACGACTAACCGGAATATGGCTTAACTGGCGCAATTGACGCGGATTGCTGACATCAAACTGGTAGAAACCATCTTTGCCAATCAACAACAGCGATTTTTCTAATGGAATGACATCAAAAGCATTCAAATCGTCAATGTGTTGCAACAGGTTACGGTCAATGTTCAGCGCATCACGCATATCGAATGACTTAAGACCATACGCTCCTTCGCAAATAAACAGATTCGGGAAGGCAACGCCCAAACCGTGCGGATTACGCATCGGGTAGCTCTTGAGCAGCTTGGGATTCAGTAGGTTTGTGATATCAACGACATCAAGCTGATTCGTAAATCCGCCACACCGATTCCCCGAGCGCAGGGTTATATAAGCAATGTTATCATGCACAACGACTGGATCGCACACGCGTGCGTGCTGAAAAACAGACAGTTGTACTGGCTTTTCGGGGTTGACATTGTCATAAATGTACATGCCCGTTTGTGAACCGATGAACAGCTTGTCTTTGTAAGGAAAAATAGTTTCGATACCCCAGTTCATCTGGATTTTGTCACCTATTTTCGGGTCTGAGGGCGTTTTAATATTGAACAACTGCATGGTTGACTGATTGACCGTGTACAGGTAATCATTGTAGAGGGCAAACCTCGCCATTGAACCAGCCACACCATTTGTTGAGTTGCCCGAGTTATCGTTGGTAGTCGAACTCGAAGATGCACTAAAGGCAATACCACCTGGCCACCAGCCACCGCTTGGGGCCACTCCTTCTTCACAGTTTGTGTCGATCGTTTCGGTTACATAGCTAACTTTCTGATCATAAAGAATTTGACTTGTGGCATCATAACTCCACCAGCCTCCTTCAAAAGAACCGTTTGGAAATACATTTTGCACGCGATTCACGACCTGAACGGAGGCTGGACTGCTAATGTCAAACGCAATGAGATCCATATAACTATCGGCATATAAAATGTTGTTCCGAATCGCTATATCACCGTTGCCTGGAATCCGGAGGAAGGCTACCGGTATTGGGGCCGAGGGGTTGCGGTTGTCAATAATGTGAATTCCCTGCTTCAATTCATTAATGAATAGAAACTGGTCTTTCGTGTAAATTTTTCCGGGATTGACTAGCGGTTGTGGCGATTCTGTTTGAACGCCCTGCCTGAGTTGTGTAGCGGTGAACGTAATGGGCGAGTACCGCCGGAATGTACGTGTCTCTTTACAGTTGTCTGTACAACTCGTTAAAGCCAGAAATGGGAGTAGGAGAACAAGTAAACGAATTGCTTGCATAAGTCAAAGGATTGAGGGTGTGAACGCAAGACCCTGATCCGCATGAAAGCGTTGGAGACAACTAAAAAAATTGCCCGGCTGTCTTTATTACGGCCGGGCAATGTTGATCTTACACAAAAAGGGCAATAGATTATCGTTGATATTCGTAGGTCGAGCCATCGGCAAGGACGGCTCCACGTGGGATTCGCTCAGACAGATACAACTTGCCATCGGCCAGTCGAAAGAACTGTTGAGTGGTATCTATTGGGAAATAAATAAGGCCCTCGCTACTACTACCATTCGAAGGAGACAGCGAATAGTCGGAGGTTTGAGTGGGTATGCCATTGCGAACACGGCGGTAATTTCCCTTTGTATCGGAATAAGCGCCAAATGATAGCGATTCTGTGTAGCCCGCTTCTGCGGCTGTGACGGTCTTTTGCGTTAAGCCATAAGTTATTTTAGCTAAGTTCCAGTCACCTGCTATCAATGATGGTGGGGAAACGCATCCGCATTTTTTATGCTCACAGCCCAGAATCAGGCCAATAGTTAGAGCGATGATGAGTTTACTCTTCTTAAGAACCATGCTTACTTCAGTCTTTTATATATCATCAAATGGGGTTGTTCACCGCCGTGGTAAAGACGTAATTGGTTGTTGTCGGATGTTAACTCATAGCGCACAGCAGCTCTCAGATTTGTAAAATACGTTTGTTCCGCTTTTGTTGCCTCGGGCGACCCACCTACTTTCGTGCTGACTAAATCATCGGCCGATATCATGCCATCCAGTGTGGCAAATAATCGTAGCGTATAGGTATTTACCGATGATTTTCCATTGGCCAGAAAAGGGGTAATGTCGTGCGGTGGGTTCTTTATATCATACGCAAATGTGAGCGTTACTGCATATGATGAATCGGGTTCAACAAGCCGCCAGGTACCTATCAGATTCGCGATTTGCGGGGCCACTACAGTTTCCTCTTGTTTGCACTGACTGGTCAGTAGTAGAAACAGTATGGAAATTATCATTAGATTTTTCATAAGCCAGTTTTAGTTGGATCAGCGATTTTGCCCACAAATAACACCGTTCCTGACGTCTTTTCATGGATGATGAATACAAACAAACATGGTTAGTGAAAGTCGTCAGCAACTGCGTCAAGTCTGAGCAGGCAATTAAAAGTGATAATCAACGCCGAAACTCATGCCTGCCGAGGTAGGATGACTTTGCACCTGAGAGGTAGCTTTAGTACCGGCTTCTAACGAAGGTTGATAAACGCCGGCCAGCGATGCCGACCACCGTCGCGATGGCCGATATCGGAACCTTGCTCCCATTGTAGCCGCCAGCGAAACAGGTCGGTAAACGCCATCTTTTCCCGTAACCACCAGCGCGTCGCCAACGGTATTGCGTACAAAAATATTGGTGAGTAATCCTCCCAATACAGCCATACTCAGCCGTTTACGCGGCCGAAATTGATAGCCTACCTGAATGGGAACCTGCATGTATTGGTAATTATTACTGATCGTTTGCAGGTTACGGCTGTCATACACTGGCTGTGCCTGATGCGTATTCGCCACTGTATTGTTGTAGCTAGCCTGTGGAGTATTAGCCGCCAGATTATTGGCTGGCGAACTCGTGCGTAAGGCATCAACATATAAATTACTACTTGCTGCATTTCGGTTAGCAAGCATATCCATCTGACTGGATGCCAACGCCTGTTGCCCCGGTGTTTCAACCGTTGAACGTCCCGAAAGATAGCCAATGCCTGACTCCAACGACCAATGTTCGCTTAGTTGGACACCCGCCCCCGCCTGATAAGCCACAGAAAAATCAGCCCGGCTATTAACCGACGACTGGCTTGAGGTGGCCGCAGAGACAAGGGCCGTACTGGATGGCTGAACAGAGCGCACCGATACTAATGGATTAAAGGAGCCCGGCATCATGCTTACCGACGCCCACATTTCTCGTGTTTTATGTCTGGATTTGGCCACTTCTGTCTCCATTTCCCGCTCTGCCGGCCGAATCCAAACAATTCGCTGAATCATGCCCGGCCTGCGGAAACGAAGTGGTTTTCCCGCCAGTTTATCATACGCCACAAATGGGTTAATTGCTGGCTTACCGATATTCGCTGATGAACGCCCGGTTGCTACGTACGATACAATTGACACTTGGCTAGCGGAGGAATTGAATTCGACGGGTGCCGCAGTGCGTAAGGCCGTTGAAGCCGGTGCTACCTCTGGTTGGGTTTCTACTGAGTTGATCTGCTCAATCGGATTTGTCCTTGTTCGAGCAACCGTTTCGGCCGGTTCCAGGCGCAGTGGTTGAACTGCTGAACCCATTGGTCGTACCGACTTTGGGAAGGCTTTCGTAGTAGAGGCAATGGCATTTGCTTGTCCATCATTCGCTTTAGCTGTTGATACCATAGCTGGTGTTGCTCCCGCTGGTAA